>NIZU01000081.1 GCA_003315675.1 Methanocorpusculum sp. MCE | reverse complement strand
GCGGTTCTCGGGAAGGTTTCCCGGAATGTGTCGCTCGCAGATCGGTTGACTTGTGAGGTAATAATGTTAGGTAATGAGGCATATAATCCAACCGGAATGAAGTCAGAGACTCAAAACCGACAGCACAATAGAGATAAGCATAACCACAAATCCAATCAGACAAAGGATCAGCAGAATATACAAGAGGATTATTCAGAAATTACGCTCTTTTTTAACTCTTCTCTCTATAACCATCCTGAATCACCACCCAAAGATCGCCGAAAAACTCATCCTGCTCAAGATCTATCCTGCCGCTCTGAACAAGAAAGAGACAGGGGAGATACACAAAAAACACCGGCCAGTGAAGGGTTAACGCCAGTTCATGCAGGGAAACGCCCGGGTCACGCGCATCAGGATGCGTCTGAACGAGCGCGAAAATCCGCCCTGCCATACGTTCATAATCCTCATCATGCGCAATACCCACAACCTCGCCGGCATCCGGCTCCTCGAATAACTCATCCTCGGAGTCGATACACCGCCGCCGTCTCTGCCGTCTCCGCTCCGCCTTCTCCGCAAGTTTCAGCTGTTTGATCAGTTCATAGAGGGTGACCGGACGCTTCCGCGCATCCTTTCGCTTGAGTCTGCGTTCGATCTCGCGCTCAAGAAGTTCGATCGGACCAAGCGCACGCTCAGTGATCACATCATCTTCCGAGAAAGGATCCGACCCTTCTGCAGAAATATCATCCCCGCACTCTTCATCACCCTCCTGACCGTCAAGCAGCTCAGACTTCATTCGAAGCAGAACCGACGCATAGAATATCGTCCGGCCAGAGATCATCAGATCAAGTTCACGCCTGCGTTCGAGTTCCGTCAAAAACCGCTCAGTAACCGCGACGATATCGATATTCCACGGATCAATCTCGCCGCGCTTCGCCAGCTGATACAGAATTTCGACCGGCTCTTCGAGTTTCCCGTCAGGAATTTCTTCAGCCATTCACTTTCACACCAGTCACAAGCGTACTCTTATCACTCATACGCAGAGTCACGCCAACCATCCGGTCCGCCGCTTCTATCATCGGTTTTCTGTGCGAAACGATCACGAACTGACTTTTCGTACAGATGTCGCGAACCATCTGGGACAAACGCTCTACATTCACCCCGTCCAGATTGGAATCCACCTCATCCAGCGCATAAAAGGGAGCCGGCATGTACTGCTGGATCGCAAAAATAAACGAAAGGGTCGTAAGCGACTTCTCCCCCCCCGACATCATATTCAGCCGGGTGACCTCCTTTCCACGCGGCGAGACCTCGAAGGTCATGCCCCCCTGGAAAGGATCCTCGATGTCATCCAGAACCAGATGACCGGCACCCTCGTTCAGGCGGGAATAAATATCCTGAAAATGCAGATTGATTGCCGAGTATGCTTCCATGAATGCATCGAACTTCATCTGCTTGAAACTATCAATCTTATCAAGAAGCGCCTGACGTTCGCGGGAAAGAGTCTCCTTCTTTTCGGTCCGCTCGACGGAACGCTTCTGGACCTCATCATACTGTTCGATCGCACGCATATTGACATTCCCAAGCCTTCTGACGGCCCGTTCGGTTGTGGCAACGCGGTCAAGAATCTCGTCCATGCAAAGATCGCAGACGATATCATCGGTGATCGAACCCTTGATCTCTGACATCTCCAGAGCAAGAGAAGCGGATTTTTCATCAAAAGCGGAGATCTGCACATTGCATCTCTCCTCGGCACCCTGCAAAGTCACGATCCGCAGCTGCGCTTCATCCGCCGCATGCTGAGCTTTGTTCCGTTCCTCGGTCAGCTGCTCGATCTCGCCGGTGAAAGCTTTCATCTCATCCTCGAACGAAGTGATCACGGATTTTGCAGCATCGACCGCTGCATAACAACCCGCGATCTCCTGGTCGATCGAGACATTTTTTCCCTCCAGAGCAGTCCGCTCCCGGGTTATCTGTTCAACATTCTGTTTGAAATGCTGACGTTCGAGATTCAGACCGGAAAGATCGTTCACCTTGTTTTCATACCGGCGGGACGTATCATTGTAACTCGACTGGGCTTTCTGCAGTTTATCGGTGAGCAGATTAAACTCATCCTCATTCAGAACCGAGCGCAGTTCGCTCACCCGCTGATTCAGGACCTCAAGTTCATCAGACAGAGCATCCACGCGCGTCTCGAGTTCGGCCACCTGATTTGCCGTCTCCTTTTTATCTCGGTCGGTTTCTTCCAGAAGGCGTGATGCCCTTACCTCGTCGTCTGCGATCTTATCGAGGATCCGATTACAGTCACTGATTTTTAGTTCGAACGTAACGATCGCCGAATCATACTCGTTTCGTTCGGCGCGAAGACCTTCGGCTACCGACCGGTGACGGGCTTCGGCTGCGACCAGATCAGATTCATCATTGCGCAGGTCGGCAAGTTTTGCAGAAATATCAGCAGACTCGCGGCCGACGGCAACACCGAAGCCGCGGAGATCTTTGCGAATCGATCCGCCGGTCATGGCTCCGCCCCGCTCCAGAAGTTCGCCCTCCAGAGTTACCATCCGGTATCTGCCCATGAGCCGCCGGCCGGCATCAAGCGTCTCGACGACCACTGTCTGGCCGAAAACCAGATTGAAAGCATCCCGGTATTCCGGATAAAAGTCGATCAGGTTGATGGCATAATCCACAACCCCGTTGCCGGCGAGCGGAGGAAGGGGCGGCTGAGGCTTTATCTTGTTCAGCGGAAGAAGCGTCAGGCGGCCGAGCCGTTCATCTTTCAGATAGCGGATCACATCTGCAGCGGTCTGATCGGAGTCGACGACAACGTTGTTGAGCCGCCCCCCGGCCGCTATGTTTAACGCCACGGTGTATGCGGAATCGATCACTTTTCCAAGACTCGAAACGGTCCCAAACACGCCGTCCATACCGAGAATAGCCGAAATGGTCCGGTCCGAAGCACCCGATGCCTGCTGCTGGGCCTCGATCTGCATCTGCTTTTTCGTCAGTCTGGCAATTTCTTCTCTGAGAGGTTCGAGAGCTTTGCGTGCGCCAAGCATCGCCCGTTCGGTCTCACCGATCTGTTTATCGAGGATCCCTTTGTTTTTCCTGGCATCCTGAAGATCGCGTTCGAGCAAGTCGATCTCGGCCTGCTTCTCGGAACGTTCATCGGCCAGAGAACCCTGCTCCCCCTGCAGCTTTTCCAGTTCCTGCGCACGGATACGGCTCCGTTCGATGATGCCGTCCCTTTGAATAACGATCGAACCGCGCTCCTCCTTTTTCGTTTCGACCTGCCGCATAAGATCGACCAGTTCGGCCTGAGCCCCTTTCGAGTCCCGGCTGCATTTACTGACGAGCTCGTGAGCTTTCTCGAGAGTCTTCTTCTGGGCCTCGAGTTCCATCGCCAGATTCGCCTTATCGATCTGCAGCGTCTGGGATTCCCGGATCTTATCGTTGAGGGTGTTCTGGTTTTTCTGGAGCTCGAGATACAGGCGGTTCATCTCAGCGAGATTGCTCTCTTTCTCCTTTTTCCTGCGGATGATGGTCTCCTCGGCAACACGAATATTTCCTTTTTCGGCCTCTATTCCGCCAATGATCCGCATATAGGCAGGACCCTGCCTGTGACTAATCTCCTTATCGATCTCGCGGACATCCTCGAGACGGGCGTTTTTCTCGTTTTCCAGGAGGGAAATGTCGTTACGGATACCCGCACGCTTCTCCTCCTGTTCCAACCGCGAATGGGCGATCAGACCGAGTTCGCGCTCAAGATCCTGAAGCCGGACTATCTGTTTTGCGGCTTTGAGATACTCGAGTTCAGCCTGAAGTTTCAGATATTTTACCGCATCCTCGCGGGCATCGGCAAGTTCCTCCAGCTGTTTGGCGTATGAAGCAAGAAGGATCTCTTCGCGGTCGATACTGGCTCTCACCTGTTCTAGTTCCACGAGAGCCTGTTCTTTTTTATCATCGAACTCCGCAACCCCGGCGATCTCATCGATGATCCGTCTGCGTTCCAGATCACTCATATCCATGATGCGGGATATATCCCCCTGCATCACGACATTGTATCCATGCGGCTTGATGCCACGTTTTGCCAGATACTCCAGAATTTCCGTCTGGGAACAGGTCTTTTCATTGAGATAATAATAGCTGTAATATCCGTTTGCGGTCCGTTTGATCCGCCGGCGGATTTTTGTGTCGTCAGAAAAGGTGAGGGTGACCTCGGCGGTATTTTTTCCAGACATCGTATTGATAAAATCCGTGAGCTTTTCGGCGCGAAGGGTTCGCGAGGTGGATAAGGATAGAACGAAAAGGATAGAATCGATGATATTGCTTTTTCCCGAACCATTCGGCCCGGATATTACAGTAAATCCTTCATAAAAGGGAATTTTTGTCTTTCTGGAAAAAGACTTGAAGTTGTCGATGTCAACCTGGACAATGTGCACGAATGAACTCCGTTAACGCTTGATTTCCACAGTGTCGTCATCGTCTGCTTCGATTACTGCTGAGGAGTCGGCACGAATAGATAACGAGTGTGAGGAACGGGACGGACTATAGCCGGTACCTGCGATGATAACATTGTGATCGGTCGTTTTCTTCCGTTTCTGGATAGTTCCATCCTGCTGCATTACATATTCAAACTCGCCGGGTTTCAGATTCTCGACCGGGATGTCTGGAGCAGGGGCAGAGGCACGAACCGGCTCGGGTGCCGGTGAAGGAGTCGGACGGCTCATGCGGGGAGCCGGCGTTTCGACAGCCGGTCTCCTGAGAGGAGGAGTGTTCTTTGAAGCGGGAACGTCGGCGCGAACGGAAACGGGGTCTGCCGTCGGCTCGGCGACGACCTCGCCTCTCCGGACACCGAACCGGGAAGATTCCGGATGACTTTTGACCGGACTGCCACCGAGTTTTTCCATCTGGACGCTGAGTTTACGGGTCACGGACTTCAGATCGAGAAGTTCCTCGGTAAGTCCTTTGACCATGATATCGAGTTCACGGATTTTGCGTTCAAGTTCTTCGGTATTTTCAGATTTTTCCACAGCCGCAGTTACAGTTTCCTGCTTGCCGGCGAGCCCGCGTTCCTGTTCGGCAAGTTCGTGCTCTAAGAATTTCATTCTGGTATCCATGATTGCATCTATCCTGTAAAAATAATTAATAGGTTTTTCAGTGCCCATTGTATAATACACTTGTGTATCGGCCGGACAGATAGCAAGAATGCAAAGCTGAATCAGGAGATTATAACAGGAATCGGGAGATTCCATATACGCAAAGGCTGCCGAGGAAGAAAATGAAAAAGGGTTGATGACTGATTCAGCCGTGAAGCCGATCAGACCATCCGGTATGTCTCGAGATTCTGGGGGGCCACGGTTTGGATATGGAATATCTTATAGATGGAACTGGCAAAGTCGATCGTCTTGGACTCTTCGCCGTGGATCGTAAAGACACGCTCGGGTTTCGGCTGAACGTACTGGACATAATTCATCAGCTGTTTGCGGTCGGCGTGACCTGAAAATCCTTCCACTGTCTGGATCTCCATGTTGATAACGATTGTTCCTTTTTTACCGATCGGCACTTCAAGCCAGCCTTTCTGAATCCGGCGTCCGTAGGTTCCTTCCGCCTGATATCCGACAAAGATGATCATATTCTTCGGAGACTCGGCGAGGTTGCTTAAGTACTCGATCACCGGACCGCCGTTCATCATTCCGCTCGTAGAGATGATCACACAGGGATCTTCGGAGAAGATGACCGCCTGGCGTTTGTCATAGGAGTCGACCTGTTCGAAACACTCGGCAAGGAACGGATTGTAGTTATCCCGGAAGATAAGATTACGGAGATCGGTGTTGAGATACTCAGGGTAGGCCGTGTGCATCGCGGTTGCTTCCTTGATCATTCCATCAAGGTATACTTTGCACTTTGGGATACGGTTGTTTCTCATACCTTCTTCGATGGCGAGCATCAGTTCCTGGGACCTTCCAACGGCAAATGCCGGGATCAAAACTTTTCCGCCGCGGCCGAGCGTCTCGGTGATGACCTCATACAGCCGCTCTTCCGCTTCGACTCTTGAGGGAGAGAAGTCCTCCGAACCGCCGTAGGTACTTTCGATAACGAGAGATTCCAGACGCGGGAACTGGGAAACAGCAGGATTGAAAAGCCTGCTCTTTCCATAGAACAAGTCCCCCGTAAAGGCAACATTGTACACGCCGTTGCCGACATTGAAGTGGGCTATCGCGGAGCCGAGGATATGGCCGGCGTTGTGCAGCGTGAGTTTCATGTCGGGAGCGATGTCGGTTACGTCACCGTAACCAAGAGCTATTGTGTGCTTCACGAATTCGCGGATCTCGTTTGAAGAATACGGCGGAGCACGGTCCTCTTTGTTGTTCACGTCCAGATAATCCAGCTGAAGCATCGTCGCAAGATCACGGGTCGCCGGCGTTGTATAGACCGGGCCGTCGTATCCGTATCTGTATAACAGCGGGATAAATGCGGAGTGATCGAGATGGGCGTGAGTCAAAACGACGGCATCGAGATTGGTGAACGGATAAATCTCGGGGACGTTCAGATACGGCGATGAGGCAGCGCCGGTTGCTCCGGGGGATTCCCCGCAGTCGATCAGGACTTTGCTTTCCGGCGTGCTCAGGAGAAATGCCGCACGGCCGACCTGACGGCAGCACCCGAGCGTAGTCAAACGAAGCCACTGGTCATGATCCCGGCCGGTATAAATTGAATCGCGGTGAATCCGCTTCCCGCATTTACGGAGAAACTCCTTTCTTTCGTCACGGGATTCACGGAGATACTGACGAACCTGTTTGATCGTTACTGACGGGATCGGCGGCGTTCTGGCAGCCTTCGGCGTCCAGCCAGTTTTCATAGTGATGTCGCGAAGCGTTGATCCGTTTTTCCCAATGACGACGCCCGGCTTCTCGGCCTCGATCAGGACCTCGCCCGTATCGGTATCGAAGAAGATATCCGTAATCCCCGCAGATTCCGGCACAACGGCCTTTATCATATCATAGGCCTGTTCCGTATCACCGAGAATATTGGGGCGGACAACGATACGTTTGCGTAAGTCGCGGGCAAGCGTTTTGATTAAGTCATGATCCTCGGCAAACCGTTTCGGATCGTCAGTATATATGACCATCTCCGGGCCTTCAAATTCAACATCCGTTACGGTAACTCCACGAGGAACTTTTTTATTAATAGTTACTTTGAGTTCTTTGAGTCTATCTTCAACCTGCATAAAATTCGTTTCCAAAAAAAGTGAGATTAGTTCGCCGGGGGCAGATACCCGGCTATTTTATCCTCCGGCAGATACTCGAACATCTCCGGGGTTATGATCACCACATTGTATCCCTCTCCCGAGGCCGAGTCGCGAAGCATTGCTGCGCGAAGCGCACGTACGGCTAGTTCGATTGCTTCGTTCTCTGTCATATTGGGTTTGAACCGATCTTCTAAGACACCGTATGCCGTCAAAGAGCCGGAGCCTGTCGAGACGAAGTTCTCTTCAAGCGTTGCTCCGCCGGCCGCATCGACTGAGTAAACCGAAGGACCGCCGGTATCGACACCGCCGACAAGGAGCTGTACATAATACGGTGAAAAGCGATTCTGGTTCAGATAATTGGAAAGGATCGTCGCTGCCGCCCCGACGCTGATCTTCTGACCTCTGCGGATTTCGTAGAGATTGCATTCGACATTGATGATTCTGACAAGCTGCTGGGCATCCCCAACGCCACCGGCGATTGTCATACCGATCTTATCAGTGATGGCATGTACTTTCTTTGCTTTCTTGCTGGCGATCAGATTACCCATCGTTGCCCGCCTCTCGGTAGCAAGGATGACGCCGCCGTCGAATACAATACCCACTGTGGTGGTTCCCGTTTTAACGTCCTGGTGTTCTTGTGACATGAGAAACCTCAAATTAAGGTACGCTGCAAATTCATAAAACACTGTTTTCACTGAAACAGCTAAAAGCGCTAATAATTAAATGTACGCAAAGTATGATAAACTTGCCGACTGGGAATAAAAAATTACAGAGTCCAGGACTGTATGTCGAAAGCGGCATGCACATAGTCCCAGGGTATTTTATGGCTCATATGAACGCACCAGAACTCTTTTGGAGCCAAATATTGGGCAAGTCTTTCGGCATCCTCGATGTTCATGTGTTTGGAGATGTTGACTCCCGGCGGGAATATGCCGTCGAGCAGTAAAAGATTGGCGCCTTTCATCTGTTCGAGAGATTCGGCCGAGAGTTCGGCACGCGTATCGCAGGAGTACACAAACGTTTTGCCGTCTGCGGTGATCCGAAGGCCGTAGGTCGGGGTGTCGTGGACAACGGGGAAGAGCGTAACGTCCATACCGCCTATCTCCGTCGGCTCAAACGGAGTTACCGGGTGTTCCTCATGAGGAATGAAGGAGAAGATCCCTCCGCAGTACGCCAGAACCTCTGGCGCCCCGTAGACCGAGATCGGTTCCCGCTGGACACGGTAGAAGTCGCCGAATCCCATGAAATGATCATAATGACCATGGGTCCAGATGACGGCGTCGATCCGCGGAGACCCGGCTGCCAGTAACTGGGCACGCATATCCGGGCCGGTGTCGATTAAGAGATGACGGCCTTTATGCTCAATTAACAGCGAAGTCCGAAGCCGCTGTTTTCCCTTTACCTTTGCTTCGCGGCAGACAGGACAGTCACAGCCGATTTTCGGCGTGCCGACAACATCCCCCGTCCCGAGCGCCGTCACCTTCATCAGGCGCACCCGCTCCGAACAAGATTTCTCCGGTTAACTAGTTCCATTCCCGCGTTGACGTCGGCTTCGTTGATCTCCTTTCTTCCGGAGAGAAGAGCCGAGACGATCGCTTCCGTGAGCATCATACGCAGATCGGCTCCCGAAAAGCCCTCGGTCCGTGCCGCAAGCGTCGTAAAGTCGATCGTGCAGGGAATATTGGAGGCAACATGATTCAGGATCGCCTCACGCATGCCTGCATCGGGGAGTGTGAAGGTGATGACCTCATCGAACCGGCGCCAGGCGGCCTCGTCAAGCATTCCTGCATGGTTTGTAGCACCGATCAGCAGAACCTTATCTTTGATCAGATTGATATGGTCGATACATTTGAGAAGGGTATTTACTCCGCGTTTCATCGTGCCGTTGTCATCGGAGATACGGGTCTTGGCAATGTAATCGAATTCGTCGATGAAGAGGATGCACGGTGCAATTATCTTTGCAAGATCGAATATCCGATCGATGTTTTTCGACGTCTCGCCAAGATACTGGGAGGTGATCATTGAAAGACGGACCTCGAGAACCGGCATGTGGACCGAACGCGATAACGCAAGGGCAAACGAGGTTTTACCAGTTCCCGGCGGACCGACCAGAAGAATCCGGCCGAGTTCATAGATGCGGTGGCTTCTGAGAAAATCCTGATTTTCAAGAGAAATCTGAACTTTTCTCACTATGCCGAGCTGATCGGGGGTGCAGACAAGATCGGAAAGGGAGAACTCAATCTCTTCAGGGGCATACGGGACGACGAGTTCGGCGGCCTCTTTAAACGACTCTGATTTATCCGTTATCGCGGCCAGTTTTCCCGTCAGATATGCGGTCGTATCTTCAAAGAGCGGTATGTTTTCACGGGCTTTTTTGTAGCTGACCTCGTTTTCACCGGCAGTCTCCATAGCAAGCGTGAGTGCAGGATTCTGCATGAGTTTTGCAGGTCCTACATGCCGGAAGTACCATTTCAGCGCCGGGGAAAAGGCAGTGACTGAAAACTGTACGAGATCGTTGCATAAGAGATAGGAGTTTTTCTCGTCCTGAATTATGCGGCGGGCGGGAAGATTCGGGAGATAGGATTTTAACACGCCTTCCTTTATCACAACAGGCCGGGCGATGATTCCGGGAGATTCGGTACAGAACATCTGCCTGATGGATACGGGGAGGTCATTGACCTCCAGGGCAGGATTAGTGTTCACCACTTCTGCAGTAAGAACGATTTCTGTCAACTGCAGAAGTCCCGGGTCTATTGATATTGAATCCATGATAGTCCATATTTATAGGTTTGAAAAAAGTATAAGCCTTCGTGTGATGGATACATTCATGAAGAGGAGTATAGTATTTCAGCTCAGGCAACCAAACTCATAGAATAATGACTGAACATCCGCAGGTTTCTGACATCCTCAATCAGGTAAAGGACGGAATACTTGACCCGGCGACTGCAGAAAAGAGGCTGACGGCCCTGGCAGTGACCCGGGTCGGCGATGTGGCAAATTTGGATATGGAACGGTGCAGCCGATGCGGGATGCCCGAGGTTGTTCTGGCCGAAGGGAAGGATACCGACTCGCTCGTAAAAATCATGCATAGTTATGTTCTGGCGTCCGGGCGATGCGTCGCATCACGCATCACCGCAGAGCAAATAAAAGCAGTGTGTGAAAACCTCCCGATCGGCATTACCGCCGATATCAGAGAGCCGGGAGGCGTGCTGATCCTTTCGGACGGCACGCAGCCGACGCCGTCAGGCGGGATTGTCGGCATCGTGACGGCAGGAACTTCCGATATCCGGGTCGCTGAAGAGGCACGGGCGATCGCAGAGGAAATGGGAGCAAACGTCCTCACAACATTCGATGTAGGAGTTGCCGGCATCCACCGGCTGATCCCTGCTTTGGAAAAACTTCGGGAGGCGGATGTGTATGTGGTCTGTGCCGGCAGAGAAGGAACGCTTCCCTCCGTAGTTGCAGGCCTGGTCGACAAGCCGGTTATCGGTGTCCCGGTAAGTACAGGATACGGGTACATGGGACTGGGAGCGGCGGCTCTCGCCAGCATGCTCCAGTCATGTGCTGTAATTACGGTAGTCAACATCGACGCAGGATTTACCGCGGGAGCGTTCGCTGCCAGAATCGCCGCACTTATCGGAGGGAAAAAATGAGGCGGGGACTTTATGTTGGGCGGTTTCAGCCGTTTCACAACGGGCATAAAGCAGTGATCGACGGTCTGGCACAGGAAGTGGATGAACTGATCATCGGCATCGGCAGTGCGGATATCAGCCATGACATCAGGCATCCGTTTACCGCAGGCGAACGCGTGCTGATGATTACCCGGGCACTGAATGGATTAAAAATCCCGTTCTACGTCATCCCCTTGGAAGACGTGAAGAGAAACGCCATGTGGGTCGCCCACGTAAAATCAATGGTCCCCCCATTTGATACAGTATACACTTCCAACCCACTGGTGATCCAACTTTTCAAAGAAGCAGGCATCCCGGTGCTTTCACCTCCGATGTATATGCGGGAGAGTCTATCTGGAACGGCTGTTCGGAAAAAAATGTATCACGGGGAAGCATGGGAAGAATATGTACCAAAGGAAGTTGTCTCTGTTGTCAGGGAGATCCATGGGATCGCACGCATGCAGCAGATAGCAAAAAGCGACTGAGAAATTATCACATCTTATTTTAATCCGGGATATCCCCGGCAAAAATCACAGCAGGCCTCTTGATTATCGAGCCGCACAAAAAGAATTTTTCCTGTGTTTATGTTATTACTTTAATCCAGAGATGGAGATCACGGTAAGCAGCCGCCATTTTATCCTCTGCCGACGCTCCAATGTCAGGTACCGTCTCATTATACAAAAGGAACTCCAGACGGTTGTACCCGGTATCGTAGATCGTAAAATTATACATCTCCAGATACGTCGAGTTATCGGCGACATCCACGGAAAACCGGTCGAGAACCTTCGATGAATGAATAACCGACGAGTTCGCTGCCGAGTCCCACTCCGCATTCAAAAGCAGGGTTTCAACCGTGTATGTGACGTTTCGATACTCGTGATTCCCGATCCCAAGCCAGACAAACTGCTCCGTGCCGGCAAAAAACTTCTCGGGGTAGTCATCTGCCATTTTATCCGCCCCTAAGATATAGAACTCGGTAAACTTCTCACCATCTTTGGGAAATGCGATCACATAAACCGTTGTCACGGCGGCCACAACAATCGCCGCGATAAGAATCCAGGAGAGTGCCTTGTCCAGTTTTGAACTGTCCTTTGGGAAAAATTCGGTTTTCAGTGTCGGTTTTACCTGCTCGAAAGGCACGGCGAACCGCTCCTCTTCGGGAATGGAAGCACGTCTGTATACCGTGATGATCATCATTGCGAGAATGAAGATGACCAGGGAGGTAACGATCGGATCGAGTCTGATTCCAAAGGGCGTATAATTCAGAACGAGACCGATCAGCGGCACTACCACAATCGAAAGACCGACCGAGAGAGCAAACCGTTCGATCCCGTCGATCGACTTCTTTTCCGGAAACAGTGCGGCGATAAGAACATACCCCGGAATAAAAAGAATCACCGGAACGGCAAATATCACCCTAAGAAACGTCTCGTTCAAAACCGGAACATAGATCATTGCTACCGTAAGCGCGACCCAAATCAGGATCACCGCCAGATCCTTGGGGAAATTTTTTGGGTCTGCCATACTGGCAAGTGTTTCGTATATATCTTTTTCCGGCATGTGTAGTGGTAGTATTTGTAGGGAAGGATTATCAGTATTGTGTCTTTCTTTCTGTAGGATGGACAGAATATCGCTTAAGGTGATGCAGGAAATGCCGCATCGAGTGCAGCGGTCTTCTGACATTTATGCAGTTTGTCAGCCCAGGGAAGTTCACGTACCGCGGCAGACGCCTTTGCCATTTCAAAAAACGCATTTGCCTCCTCAAGACGGCCGAGTTTCAGCAGGTCATACGCGATCCCAACCCAGGTATCGGCATGAACACTGCGAAGGTCAAGCGCCTTGGTATAATACGTGATCGAAGCGTCATACAACCCGAGATTCGTGAGATGATCCGCCATCTGCACAAGAAACGCGAAATCACGCGGATCAAAGCGTGCCGCCTCATCAAACTGCCAGAGTGCTCCGGGGACATCATTCAGCTTATAGAGGGTCTCGCCCAGACGCAGATGAATCTGGGCATTTTCTTCATACGTGAGAGCCTGCAGAAATGCCTCCTTCGCTTCATCATATCTCTCGCACCGGAAAAGGGCATCGGCATATTTGAACCAGGCGGATGCATCAGGATGCTCGTCAACCACTTTTTTACGCAGAATCAGCTCTTTGCTGGTTGACATCATCTCCTCAGCCGGCCTGTTGAGATGATGATGAACGGTGGCCATGCGTTTATAGAGTCCAGGTTCGTCCGGATGACTTAAGGCAAGAAGCGTATAGAGAACAAGAGCTTCATCATATTTTCCAAGATACCCCAGCATATCTCCAACCAGATACTGATGACGCAGATTACCCGATATTTTCGCAGCCTTTTCAAAGAGAATCTTTGCATCCGAAAATTGGGGGATATTTGCATAAGCCGAGCCGAGAGCCACAAGATACTCCGGATTGTCCGGATCATAACTCAGAGCCGAGTCGTATGCATCAATTGCATCATAGATGTTTTTTTGGGCGGTGAGAACATCCCCCAGAAGTATCCTGACGGAAGAATTCGCTGGATCTTCTTCCAGATACTTACGATAGAGATGCTGTGCCGCATCATATTCATGAAGAACGGTTTTTTCTTTGGCACTCAGAATCAAAGATGAATCTGCCATATTAGGTATTATTGACAGTAACAGAGGATATACCTGACGTCTTGAAAACAGAACAATCCTTTCAGCATCTTCGCTGACAGGGAAAAGTGATAGCCGAAAAATATGATTCAATGTTCCTTTCAGAAAGGAAAATCAGGTACCGGCCAGTTCCCTGATCACGGCAATGAAAGTGTTCACTTCATTTTCGGTATTGTAGAATGAGATGCACGCACGTGCCGTACCTTTTTCTGCAGAAAGATACCGCATAAGAGGCTCGGCGCAGTGCATACCCGATCTGATCTCGATTCCGTGCTCGTCATCCAGCCACTCGGCGATCTCGTGAGGCGCAAAACCTTCTACAGTGAAGGAAACTACGCCGATTCGCCTGTTTCTATCCCTGCACGAGTACAGGGTAACGCCGGGAATCGCTGAAAGTCGGTCGATCAGCATATCAGTGAGTTTTCGCTCACGGGCTTCGATGTTTTTCATCCCGATACTGGAGAGGAATTCAACTGCAGCGCCGAGTCCGATGCACCCCGAGACGTTGGGCGTGCCGGCTTCATACTTCTGATACCCGCCGGCAGGCACGTATCCGGTTTCCGTAACGCTCTCGACCATGCCGCCCCCTAGAAGCAGGGGTTCAAGGATCGGGTCCCTCATCCAGAGAACGCCGGTTCCTATAGGGCCACACATCTTGTGGCCGGAAAATGCGAGGAAATCCACGCCGAGTTTCTCGACATCGACGGGCATTCGCGGAACCGACTGAGCCGCATCGACCGCAAGCAGCGAGCCATACTTTTTACACAGCCGCGAGATCTCTTCTACCGGCGTGATCGTCCCGGTAACATTCGAAGCATGCGTCACGGCGACGAGCCGGACGGATGCATCCATCGCAGATTCGAACTCTTCCATGTTCAGCGTCAGATCGTCGTTAAGTCCGACGATGCGGAGTGTGACGCCGTCCGCTTCGAGCGCCCGCCAGGGAAGAAGGTTCGAGTGATGCTCGAGGATTGTCGTTACGACCACATCCCCTTCCCTGAACGAAAGACCGCGGGCGATCATGTTGACCGCTTCGGTGGTGTTTTTCACAAACACCGTGGTTCCAGCGGATCCGTTGATGAACGCGGCGACCTTTTCGTGGGCATGCCAGTACTTCTGGGTCGATATCCTCGTCAGCCGGTGGACGCCGCGTCCAACGTTTGCACGATACTGGCGTTCAAACTCGTCAGTCGCCGCAAGCACGCACTCGGGCGACCAGGTCGTCGCTCCGTTGTCGAAGTACATCAGGTCGCCCATCATAGGAAATTCGCTGCGAAGTGTGTCCCAGTCAGGTTCGGGTATTTTTTCCGGTTCCGGTTCTGCTTGAATGCAGTCCTCGACGATGTCGGTCGCTTTTCCCTCAGGCATGAGGTGGGCAACCGAAGCGGGCGTGCTTCGTCTGATCTTCTTCTCCGTCAGATCAAGGCCCGCTTCTTTGACGAGCTCCTGCATTTTCGGGGGAAGCTCCTTCCAGCGCCAGAGACCCCAGGTGACGAACTCGGGCGGGAGTCCCCGTTCATCCGCCCATCTTGTGAGGAACTCATGCCAGCGGTCAGCCATCTCCGGGTGGGTAACGCGAAGTGTTTCAAGCTCCGACTCGAGCATCGCCGGACAAAGGTAGCAGCCGATCCGTTCATACCCGCGTTCGTAGAGCGGATTGTAGGGTAGTTCGCGGAGCCACAGATAGAAGAAAACGTCCAAAGCCCGCCACGATCTGATCGGCGAGAGGTTCAGCTGCAGAGGGTTCGTCGGGTTCTGACTGAGAGCTTCGAGCGAAGCCCGGCTCCAGGACTCATACCAGCGGTTTCCCTGGATCGTCAGACACTCCCCGATTTCGTTCAGATGGACTTTGAGCGGATTGAGTTTGAGCAGCTTGCAGCACCACCGGTGATCCTTTCCCGGAGGTCCGGCTTTTTCCACTGCCTGCCAGAAGTCGCCGGCCTTTTGAATGAGTTCAACATCCTGAGACTTGACGAACTCGATGGTTTCCGGGAACTCGAGGCCGGTGTCGATGAAAAACGCCTCAGTCACGCCGGCTTTTTTCGCGATGTTCCAGACGGCCGTGCTGTCTTTTCCTCCGGAAAATGAACAGTTGACCCTTGGTTTGAGCGGGGAGTTCTGTCTGATCTCGCGGATGGCATTTCGCTCCATGTTTTTGATGTGGAATGCATTCTTTTCGACCGCGGCCTCCCACGACGGATTCGGTCGGGATTTTATCGGAGAGACGTTGTTGAGCTCTTTTATTCTGACCGCTCCTTCTTTGAGGATGCCGGTTCCGTATTTATTTTTATAGCGGAGAATGACAACGCCGTCCGAAATCCCGGTCGTATTGACTTTGACCTTTTTTCCTCCGAGTCTTCCTTCCGGCAGGCCGACCGCCTCTTTTTCGAGATCGACGATGCCTTTGTCGGCTTTGCCAATCAGATAAGGCAGCGCCTCTGCTTCAAGGTCGAGATTGAACTTTCTTGCGACCGGATCGAACCAGAGCCAGGCAAACCGTACGCCGTTTGCAATGATGAGATCATTACGGTCGAGTCCTCCGGCTTTGTTGAGAACGAGGATTTTCGGCAGGGTCACCGCATCCCCGAACCGTGTTTTTATGAGCGAAGAGATGAGGTCGTGATCGGTCTTTAAGGCAGGACGGACATCATACGGCTGCTGGAGGGAGATCTTAATGCTCTCATTACCGCAGGCACAGGTATTTGCGAGGAGAGGTATATTGCAAACTGGACACCAGTAGAGGAATTTAGTCACGAAGTCGTCGGTTTCCTTGATATAGTATCCGGGCTTGAGCTCCTTTTTCGGAACAGGTTTCTTTTCTCCCCTTGTACGTGCGGGTTTTTCTGCCTTCTTTCGGTAATGCGGTTTCTTATATTCGTGCGGCACGATGCGTATCTATTTGTTTTCCGGGATGAAAAAGAACTGCCCCGGGGGACGCGGCCCGCGTCTCACTACCCACAGGACAAACTCATTACCAAAGAAAACCAATACTAGTTTTACTATGGCAATACATCCGATAGATTTCCGGTACGGAACTCCTGAAATGAAACGTGTGTGGAGTGAAGACAACCGGTTCACCTGCATCGTCCGCGTCGAGGTGGCACTGGCCCATGCTCAGGGAGTCGTCGGGATGATCCCGGCGGAGGATGCGGCGATCATCGAGAAAAACGCCCTTTCAGCTTCACGCGTCCGTGCAAAAGAGATCGAGGCGGAGATCAGCCACGATACGATGGCGATTAGCCTGGCGATTGCCGAGGTCTGCGGGGATGCGGGACGCTGGATCCATTACGGGGCCACCTCGAACGATATTCTTGATACGGCAACTGGTCTTCAGCTCAAAGAGGCGTATGATCTCTTGGAGAAAAAACTTTCAACGCTGATGGGCGTATTTCTGAAACGTGCCGACGAGACGAAAAATCTGATCTGCATAGGAAGGACCCACGGTCAGCAGGGCGTGCCGACGACCTACGGCCTTCGGTTTGCAATCTGGGCGTCCGAGATCTCACGGCATCTCATCAGACTTAGAGAGAGCCGTCCGCGTGTGGTCGTCGGACAGATGACCGGAGCCGTCGGCACGATGGCCGCGATGGGCGAACACGGCATCGAGGTTCAGGCGGAGATGATGACGTATCTTGGCATCGGTGCCGTGGATGTCTCATCCCAGGTCATTTCACGCGACCGGTATGCCGAATACATCTTTCTGCTCGCAAACATCGCAACGACGCTGGACAAAGTAGGCATAGAGGTCCGGTCCCTGCAGAGGACGGAGATCGGCGAGGTGGAAGAGTCCTTCTCCAAAAAGCAGGTCGGATCTTCAACGATGCCTCATAAAAGAAATCCGATCAAGAGCGAACTGGTCTGCGGTCTTTCACGGATCGTTCGTGCCATGGTCGAGCCTGCCCTCCTGAATAATACCCTCTGGGATGAACGTGATCTGACGAACTCGTCGGCCGAGCGTATCACCTTCCTTGAGACCAGCATTCTGTGCGATCACTGTCTGCAGGTGATGACGGGAGTCATCGAGAATCTGACCATCAACACGGAAGCGGTCGATCGCAATCTCAGATATCTGCACGGCATCAATCTTGCGGAGTCGGTGATGATCGAGTTGACGAAACGCGGAATGAAGCGTCAGGATGCCCACGAAATCATCCGCGAGGCAAGCATGGAGGCGCTTTCTGCAAAGATGCCGCTTTCCGAGATCCTTGCGGTAAAGCCGGAGGTCACCGAGTATGTTTCGGCCGAAGAGATTACAAAACTGCTCAAGCCCGAAAGTTATGCCGGTCTTGCAGGCGTTCAGGTGGAAAATCTGATCAGAAAACTTGCTCCATACTGCACGCTGTAATATATTTTCTACAATTTTTTTTGAAAAAAAGTTTTAAAAGTTTTATTTGACCGCCTTCACCGTTTCTTTCAAAACAGCAGGGCCCGCCTCGTACACCGCGTTCCCGACAACGATCGTGTCGGCATACTGACCCATCTCCGCAGCTTTTTCGCCGGAGTTGATCCCGCCACCGTAAAAGACGCGGGTTGTTGAGAGGGCCTCTGAAACGGCGCGGGTAACCGCCGGATCGCCGTACATTCCGCTGTACTCGATGTACAACACCGGCATCGAGTAGTATTTCTCCGCAACGACGCCGTAGGCCGCCACCTCTGCCGGGGTGAGATCGCATTTGGCCCGGGTCAGTTTCCCCACCGACGAGTTCGGATTCAGAACAACATACGCTTCCTGCACGACTTTGTCCCACAGGATATCGGCATGATGCGCCCACTCTTTGTGCAGTCCGGTGATGAATGCCGGGTGACCCGCATTGAATACGCTTGGGACGAACACGTAGTCGATCCCTTCGAATCTCGCACATGAGGGATCCACCGGTTCGACGGTGAGCGGGAGACCCGCATCCCGAACATTATCGTAGAGCTCAGCGAGGTTTTCCGGAGTAACGTCAAGTGTTCCCGAAAGCATGAGAGCGTCGGTTTCGCTTGCCGCGATCTCTGCAATCTCCTCTTTGGTTATGACCTTGTCGGGATCAAGCTTCGTGATGTGGCGCCAGGTTTGCCAGTTCATTTTTCTACCACCTTTTGTGCATACTTTTGCAGATTAACAATCTGTTTTTCATCGATACCGGTAACTTTTGCAAGTGTCCTGGCATCGGCCTTTACCAGCAGATCCGCACTGTAGACGCCCGCAAGTGCCAGCGGGGTTAGTAGTTCGGGCTCGGCTTTTTTTCTAAGGGGAGCAATGCCCTCCTCGAAAGCGGCTTTGCTGATCTTCTCCGGGCACGGCCTGCAGAGCTTTTCGGCAACCAGTTTCTGGTGATTGCAGATCGTCGTGACCGACACGCCGGTCGCAAGAGACAGACCCGCAGGATGAACCGAGATGAACTTTTCCGGGTCATCGAATCCCGCATTGACGTACTTCTTCAGCGTGATCGCCGGAACGCCGTACTCCTTCATGCGGGAGATGTTGACCATGCTCTTCGCCTCGGCCACGAGAGACGCGGCCTCCGCCTCGCTGAGTTTTGCCTCGAGAAGATCTTTGGGATCGGCCCGGGACAGAGCTTCGACATCAATGACCCCAAGCGAGATCAGGGCAGCACTCACCTTGGAGTGGCCCCGACCCCTCTTTGGGGCAACATGCGACGATACGAACTTCTTCAATTCGGTCCGTTTCTTTAAGAGGGACAGAACGGATCCGGCTTCCCGGATAAGCTTCTCCGCCTCGGACCGGGAAAGACCCAGACTCTTCGAAAGTTCTTCGGGACCGCGGGAGATCAGTTCGGATATGGTATAGATGTGAACGGCATTCAGCTTCTGCACGCCTTCCGCTGTCATGCCGGGCATCAGCAGGAAGGATTCGGTATTGGATTTTATGTGAGAGCAGAGCGGGCAGCCGATCTTCCAGGCGGGGGCTCCTTTTCGAAGCAGCTGGACATGGTTCAGCCCGTGAATACCGCACACCTCATCCATCTTGATGGCATTCCCCCAGGTCGCCGGCGGCAGACCCGTATTGAATGTACAGTCGGGATACCCGGAGCAGCCGATAAACTGGGAGCTGCCAACCCGTTTTATCCTAAGGGGTTTGCCGCATACGGGACAGGGTCCGATGGTCTGCTCTTCGCGGGTCCGCTCCATCAGATCTCTGCCGATCGCGGCCTCGTTCTTCTCCAGATCGTCGAAGATGCCGGTAAGCATTTTTCTCGATTCGGAAAGAACCGCGTCTATTGTCTTAGTCCCGGCAGCAATATCCCCCATATGCTCTTCAAGCGTCTTGGTCATCGTCGGCTCCGTGATCGTGCCGGCAAACTCTTCGAGCGACTCAGTCACTGCCCGTCCGACGATCGTCGGCTTCATCGGGTTGCCTTCGATGTACTTTCTGCCGGAAAGTTTGCTGATGACCTCGTGGCGGGTACTTTTCGTCCCAAGCCCCAGCTCCTCCATCCTCTGGATAAGCCGGCTCTGGGAGTAGCGTGCGGGCGGCTGCGTCTCCTTCTCATCAGACGTTTTTGCAAGAAGCGGGAGGGTCTCTCCCGGAGTGAATGCCGGAAGGAGATTCTCTTCGGCTTTGCTGTACGGATAGATCCCGCGCCAGCCGGCCTCGAGGATCCGTCCGCCCGTGATCGTGTAGGGTTCACTGCCTGCAAGCAGATTCACTTTCAGTGTCTCCCATTCGGCATCGATACAGATCGTTGCAAAGAATCTCCGCACGATGAACTCGTAGAGTTTCCAGGACACGTCGTCCCCGATCTCCTCGCGGTTCGCAAGCGAGGTCGGGTAGATCGGCGGGTGGTCGGTCGTCTCTTTTTTCCCGCGGGTCGGAACGGAACGCAGATGATCCTTCACGTACCCGGCCTCTTTCGAGAATGCACCGTGCGCAAAGATTGCCAGCTGCTCGGAGATCTTCAGACTCTTCGGATAGGCGGTGTTGTCGGTCCTCGGATACGAGATGAATCCGCGCATATAGAGATCTTCGGCACGATTCATCGCATATGAAGCCGATATGCCCTGTCTGCTCGCGCCGACGATCAAAGCAGTCGTATCCAGCGGAGCCGGCGCACGGTCTATCTTATGACCGGTGATAACGTCAGTAACCCTGAGGGGATCGACGGTTGCGTCGTATGCGGCCTTCGCCTCGGCGGAGTCGGTGAATCTTCCGTGTACATGGCGTGCCTCGACGCCGATACCCGACTTCTCCGTTGCCAGCGAAAGCATCCTGTATTTGGTCGGAACGAACACTTCGATCTCGCGTTCGCGGTCGACGATCATAGCAAGGGTCGGACTCTGCACGCGCCCGACGGAAAGAATGCTGTCTGCTCCGCGGTGGGCGGTTATCGACAGGAAACGGGTAAGCGAAGCTCCCCATACAAGATCGATGATCTGACGGGATTCTCCCGCCGCTGCGAGATTGAAGTCGAGAGACGTCGCCTCCTGGATCGACTTGACGATCTCATCTTTCGTGATCGCGGAGAAGCGGGCACGGTCGATCGGGACCTTGGGGTTGACCGCCCGAATGAGTTCAAATGCTTCCTTGCCGATCAGTTCTCCTTCGGTATCGTAATCGGTGGCGATCGTCACGCGGGTCGCTTTCTTTCCAAACTTCTGCATAATCCCGACGATCTTCTTCTCCGTCGGCTTCTTGACGATATCTGCATTGATCAGGGATTTCGGCGGGTGCTCGGCGCTTCGCCAGTTGTTATAGCCTTCCACGAAGTCGACTTCGACCACGTGACCGCGAAGACCCATGACCACCGTATCATCGAAGACGTAATGCGCCGCCGCACCGTCCCGTGTGACCTGGACCTTCGCTTTGCCTGCCAGAAATGCTGCGATTCGCTCGGCAACAATATTCTTTTCGGCGATGATGAGATGCATGCTTACTCTCCGAGGATTTCAGCAATCATCGCATGGATATCACGGGGATCGGATTTCCCTTTGGTTTCCTTCATTACCTGGCCGACGATAAAGTTCAACGCGCCTTTCTTACCTGCTTTATGATCGGCGATTGCCTGCGGGTTTGCGGCGAGGATCTTTTCAACGATGCCGCGGAAACTCTCTCCGGCCTCGCGGATGAGACCCAGGCGGGCAACGATTGCGGCGGGAGACTCAGGCGAGCCGTTTTCATGCAGCGAATCGAGCCAGACACGCAGAACATCGACACCCGCCTTATCAGTTATAGTTTTGTCCCGGACAAGGATGACGAGTTCTTTGAACTGATCGGCGTGGGAAGTCACCATCGACAGAGGCATATCCCGGTAGTTGAGTTCGCCGATCTGAATGTCGGCGACCCAGGATGCCGCGATCTGTGCTCCGACCGGGGCAACGAGTTCATAGAACTCTGCAAGATGCAGGTCCCCCGTGAGCGTTCTCGCATGGTTTACGGCAATGCCGTATTGGGACATGAACCGGTCGCGGCGTGCGTCCGGCAGCTCCGGGAGCGCGATCTTTTCCACCCAGTCGGAAACCCTGATCACAGGCAGATCCGGTTCGGGGAAGTACCGATAATCATTAGCGACCTCTTTCGAACGTGCCGATGTGGTCGTACCTTTTCCTTCCTGGAAGTGACGGGTCTCGCGGGAGATCGTGCCGCCCCTTCTGATCAGATTTTTCTGTCTCGTGATCTCGAAGGTCAGCGCTTTTTCGACGCCTTTGTAGGAGGAGATGTTCTTGATCTCGACACGCTCATGCCCTTTGATTGAGATGTTCGCATCGACGCGGATGCTTCCTTCCTTTTCAGGATCGAAGACATCGAGATACTCGAGCGTCGCCCGCAGTTTGTTCAAGAGACGGCGTGCCTCTTTGGGCGAGGAAAGTTCCGGCTCGGTGACCATTTCGATTAATGGTATGCCGGACCGGTTGTAATCGACGAGGGTGTAGTGCCCGCGTTCCTTGTTCCCCATGTGGACCAGTCTTCCTGGGTCCTCTTCGACATGAATCCGCGTTAAGTTGACGACTTTTGGGTTGCCTGCGTCGTCCTCGATCTCGATGTAGCCGCCGAGAGCAAGGGGGTTGTCGCCCATCGTGATCTGATATGCCTTGACGAGGTCCGGGTAGAAGTAGTTCTTTCTGCAGAACTCTCCTTCCTCGGGGATCCGGCAGTTAAGCGCCTTTGCAACCTTCAGGGCATACTCGATCGCCTTTTTATTCAGGACGGGCATTGCTCCCGGAAGGCCGAGACAGACTGGACAGACATGCGTGTTCGGGGCGTCGGCACGGAAATCGGCCGAGCATCCGCAGAAAAGCTTGGACGCCGTGTCCAGTTGACAGTGAACTTCCAGACCGATGATGACGGTGAAATCCTCATCCGCCATTTAAACCGCCTCCTCATAGGCAAGAGCGGCATTCAGAATCATCTCCTCGCCGAACATTCTTCCCATCAGCTGGAGACCGACCGGCATTCCGTGAGCGGTGCCGCAGGGAATCGAAATCGCGGGAATCCCGGCGATATTTACCGGGACGGTCAGGATATCCGCCTGATACATCTGCAGGGGATCTGCGGTCAGTTCGCCGATCTTCGGCGCAATGTTGGGCATTGTCGGACCGGCGAGCATATCGCAGGTCTGGAGAGCCGCCGCAAAATATTTGGCGATGAGCTGCTTTGCGTGCTGGGCTTTCACATAGTATTTTCCGTAGTATCCCGCGGAAAGAGCGAAGGTCCCTAGAAGGATCCGGCGTCTCACTTCACCGCCGAAGCCTGCCTCGCGGACTTTGGTGTAGGCATCGTGCCAGGGGAGATTCATCTCCGGCTCCGGACCGAACCTGACCCCGTCGAACCTGCCGAGGTTCGAACTTGCCTCACAGGTGCAGGTCACATAGTAGGCGGGAAGTGCATACTTCATCGAAGGAAGCGACACATCCACGATATTCGCGCCAAGCTCCTCGAGCTTTCCAATCGCTTTACGGACCTCGGCCGCGACTCCTGCGTCGACGCCTTCGCCGAAGTACTCCATTGGAATGCCGATCGTTTTTCCGCTGATCTCGGGAACGACATTGCCGTCGTAGGGTTTGTTCACGGACGTGGAATCCTTCGGGTCGTGACCCGCGATCACGGAGAACAGTTTTGCCGCATCGCGGACATTCGTCGCCATCGGGCCGATCTGCTCAAAAGAGTTGGCATAGGCGATCAGACCGAATCTGCTCACTCTGCCGTAGGACGGTTTGAGACCGACAACACCGCACCATGCGGCAGGACAGCGGACGGAGCCGCCGGTATCGCTTCCAAGAGACATAGAGACAAGGCCTCCGGCAACCGCCGCAGCCGAACCGCCGGAACTTCCGCCGGTCACTCTGGTCACGTCACGCGGATTCAAAGCGGCACCGAAAGCGCTGTTTTCCGTGGTCGATCCCATACCGAACTCATCCATATTGGTCTTTCCAGCAATAATTGCCCCCTGTGCCTTCAGGCGAGTGATGACGTGGGCATCATAGGGGGGGATGTATCCTTTGAGTATTTTGGAGGCGCAGGTCGTCTCGATGTCTTTTGTAGAGATATTGTCTTTTATGGACACGCGGACGCCGGAGAGAATGCCTAATCCGCTTCCCTTCACTTCGGTCGTATTGATATATGCATTATAGATATCGGTCATCTCAGATCACCCTGGGGGCACGTACATAACCGGCTTCGGGGTTGTGCGAGTTTCTAAGAGCATCCTCCTGACAAATGGAGGGCGTGACCTCGTCCTCGCGGAAGACGTTCACGAGGGGGCGCATCAACGGTTCCGATGCTTCCAGTGTATCGAGAATGTCGAAATATTCAAGGATTGCGTTGAACTGTTCGGTAAATTTACCCAGTTCTGCGGATGAAATGCCGATATCCGCTAGCTCGGCGATATGGAGTACTTCGTTTTCTTTGACCATAATGAAATGTCCTTTTCCGAATTGGTACATTTGTGGTGAGTGCTTATGGGGTTATAAGGATTGTCACTAAGGCATGAAAAACAGGGGGGATCAACGCAGATTATTCCTATCAAAGCTTCCAGAGATAACCAAAAGCGCATGACGGATAATATAGTGCGGTTTGTACGATACCGAAAAAAACAGGTCTGTACGGGAGTATTATATCGCGCCGGAAAATACTCTGCAGGATGACGTCGAGTCTCGTGAGAACTTCCGACACGAAAGGGGCAGGGAAACGCCGGAAAAAAACGGAAAAAAAGAAATCAAAAAAAATATGAGAATTTCTAACAACCTTTTTTTGACAGAAAGTACTTTCTTTTCGTACGTTGAGTAGTATGTATGGGGACTTTCAGCAGCTTTGGTCTCAACCAGGCATATCACGAACGTTATGAAAAACTTGGCGACCGTCTCTCCGACGTTGGTAAAACACTTGATTGGGATGTGTTTCGTCCTCTTCTTGAATCCATGTATGCAAATAAATCCGGCAAGGGCGGTCATCCCAATGTCGATGTCATACTTATGTTCAAGATTCAGCTTCTGGAAGTCTGGTATAATCTGTCTGATCTCGCCGTTGAACGTGAAATTTATGATCGTCTTTCTTTTTGGCATGGTAAGTGAGGGCGTTAGCCCGAAACGGTGAGCAAGATTCGATCTTGCGAACTCTTGGGTGTCCTGACAAAATACCCGACAATTCAACGATCAGGTTATTTCGGGAGCGCATGTCCGAATCAGGCGTTGATACATTGGTCTGGCAGGAGTTTCAGAGACAACTTGACCTGAAAGGTCTGAAAATTGAACAAGGTATGATTCAGGATGCAACGTTTGTGTATGCTGAACCCGGTAATTGTAAGAAAGACACGCCGCGAAGAGATCAGGCAAAAACACGACGGGATAAAGATGGAAAAATCATGTCCAAGAACGGCAAAATACACTATGGCTATAAACTTCATACCATCATGGATACGACGCACGATCTTATTCGACGCATTGAAACCACCACGGCAAATGTTCATGATAGTCAGGTGGACCTCTCAGAAAAAGGAGAAGTGGTCTATCGGGATCGGGGATATCAGGGAGCAAAATGCAAGGGATATAGTGCCACAATGAAAAGGGGAGCGAGAGGGCATCCCATTGGCATACGAGATAAACTGAGAAATCTGCGAATAAGTAGGAAGAGATCAAAGGGCGAGAGACCCTATGTAGTGATCAAAAATGTTTTTCATGCAGGGTTGGTAAAGGTAACAACGCTGCAAAGAGTACGAGTGAAAAATATGCTGGCTGCATTTTGTTATAATATCTATCAGGTGAAAACGATTCAAAACAGAGTGTAAATTTAAAAAAAAAACGTCAAGGAATAATGGGTATTCTTCTTTTTTTGGGGGGGGTGAGGGGGTATGGATGTAGCCAATCTCCTATACATTACATCCCAGGAAAACATGGAAAAACGCCTCGAAGAACTCGAACGCGACTATGCCGACCTCATGGAACGGGTCCGCGACCTCGAACTCCA
>NIZU01000080.1 GCA_003315675.1 Methanocorpusculum sp. MCE | reverse complement strand
GGCGTTGATACAGTGGTCTGGCAGGAGTTTCAGAGACAACTTGACCTGAAAGGTCTGAAAATTGAACAAGGTATGATTCAGGATGCAACGTTTGTGTATGCTGAACCCGGTCATTGTAAGAAAGACACGCCGCGAGGAGATCAGGCAAAAACACGACGGGATAAAGATGGAAAAATCATGTCCAAGAACGGCAAAATGCACTATGGCTATAAACTTCATACCATCATGGATACGACGCACGATCTTATTCGACGCATTGAAACCACCACGGCAAATGTTCATGATAGTCAGGTGGACCTCTCAGAAAAAGGGGAAGTGGTCTATCGGGATCGGGGATATCAGGGAGCAAAATGCAAGGGATATAGTGCCACAATGAAAAGGGGAGCGAGAGGGCATCCCATTGGCATACGAGATAAACTGAGAAATCTGCGAATAAGTAGGAAGAGATCAAAGGGCGAGAGACCCTATGCAGTGATCAAAAATGTTTTTCATGCAGGGTTGGTGAAGGTAACAACGCTGCAAAGAGTACGAGTGAAAAATATGCTGGCTGCATTTTGTTATAATATCTATCAGGTGAAAACGATTCAAAACAGAGTGTAAATTAAAAAAAAAACGTCAAGGAATAATGGGTATTTTTCTTTTTTTTGGGGGGGGGAGGTGAGGGTGTAGGGATGTAGCCAATCTTCCATAAATCATGATTCACGTTAAAAAATGGGTTGATAGATATTCTCGATATTTTTATTTTGCACAATCGGTGCAGTAACAACAAGTTTCCCCGCAGGATCAATGACGGATGATTCAACCCGGATCACCGCATCAAATTCCTGAGGGATCGGATTACCTGTGTTGCATCGTTTCCATTCACGCAGGTATACCGGATGTTTTTCAGACGCATCGGCAGTTTGACAACTTTGAACGGCAAAACCGTCCACTGCTCCAAGAGGGACTCCAGGTACATAAAACTGAGCAAATAACGGCTCTGCAAGTATCCTGCCGACAGAATCCGTCAATGGTAGGGTGAAAGATCTTCCCGGATCTTTGGAGCGGAAAACAGCAGTCATTGCATCGGGATACGAGGTCAATGCATGTGATTGTTTGGACATATCTGTCTTACATATTATGTTGACAGATACTTAACATCGGTTGTTAATCACATATAATAATTACATTGAACTAATTTTACAATGTGCAATGTCAGGTTAATGATAAAATAGAAAAAATGATGGTAGTCCCTGCGGACTAAGGCAATAACACCGATAACACCAAGAAGACCGATTAAGGCAAAGCCCATCGGATATGATGTTACAGTCAGCGGAACATTGACGGTAACGGTCTCGCCTTTTGCCGGCATGGTTACTCCAACCGTTGCGGTCTGATATCCGGTCGCGGAAACGCGTGCCTGGTTGACCGGGGTTCCGGTCGTATAGACGGCAATATCTGCTTTACCGTTGGAGATCGTTCCGGTGTAGCCGACATCTCCGGAAATGGAGATCAGCTCGACTTTTGCGCCTTCAACGTTGCTGGTAACACTAATTACACCGCGGTCGCCGCCAATTATGGGGTCCGTGGAAACCATCTCAATGTTGACGGTCTCGGTCTGACCCTTTGCAGGAACCGTTACGGAAACGGTCTGGGTGACCCATCCGGGTGCTGAGACGACAACAGAGCTGATCGGAGTTCCGGTCTTGAAGATGGCAAACTCGATCTTGACGTTAATATCGGTGTAACCGGTTTCAGCAACTGATCCTGAAATTGACATAACATCAACTTTTGCGCCAATGATATTGGTGTTGACCTGGAGGAAACCACGGTCGCCGCCAACCGGCTTTGCTTCAAGCGTTACGGTGACCTGAGTGGTCTCACCTGATGCAGGAACCGTTACCGGAGCACTGGCAGTATAATAACCGTCTGCAGAAACGATAACCTGACTTGCAGGAGTGCCGGTCGTGTACACGTAGAACTCTGCCATACCATTGGTAATGGTCTTGGTTTCAATGAGATCATTGTTAATTGAGAGAAGAGAGGCAGATGCTCCATTCACATCGCACTTAACCTGAATGACACCTTTGTCACCGCCGATGGTATCTGCTGATGCAGCACCTGCGAAGAGGAAGAGAACAATCAGGGCAATAAACAGATAGGAAATTTTTTCATAAAATCACTCTCGTGTTAATCAGAATATGTTCTGATACTATAGATTACCTTCCATAGGTATGTATTCTTTTCGGATAAGATAGTAATTGTGCTGCAAATTACCCCCCAATCCAAGAGATAACTGAGTCAATATCCATAATTCAGCCCATTGTCTAACTGATGGATGTGATTTTCCAAACGGTCGAGAAAATATGTCGTGCAGCAGATATTTTCAGTTCACCCTGTTCTTCAGATACCCGTATCCATCTTTTTCCATCTCAGCATACGGGATGAAGCGAAGTGATGCACTGTTAATACAATACCGCGTGCCGCTCGGTGATTCACGGTCCCCGGAAAAAACATGCCCGAGATGAGAGTTGCCGGCTCTGCTTTTCACTTCGATCCTTCTCATGCCAAACGAGGTGTCTTCCCGTGAGATGATGGCGTTGTCATCGATACTTTTCGAAAATGCCGGCCAGCCGCAGGAACTTTGATACTTGTCGGATGAAGTGAAGAGCGGTTCACCGGTGACGATGTCAACGTAGATGCCCCGTTGATCATGATTCCAGAATGCATTTTTGAAGGCAGGCTCTGTATCGCCTTTCTGCGTCACGCGAAATGCGGTCTCGTCTAACATTTCAGCGATTGTTTCCTTTTTTTGACGCGGATACTTTCCCGGATCGACTATCATTTCGGTCGCCTCCTTAAACTCGTCCGCACCGGTATGGCAGTATCCACCGGGATTTTTATCCAGATACTTCTGATGATACTCCTCGGCATCATAAAACGATTTCAGCGGACCGATCTCCACGTTGAAAACCGGATACCTCTCACGCTCGATCTCTGCTATCCGCATAACGGTTTCTTTGGACACGTCATCGATATAGTAGATTCCGGTCTGATACTGAGTACCGATATCATTTCCCTGTCTGTTTTTAAGGGTCGGATCGATCACGCGGAAGTACGAAAACAGCAGGGCATCGAGACTGATTTTTTTGGGATCATACTCGGCCCTGACCGTCTCGCGGTATCCGGATTTCCCGGAGGAGACGACCTTATAATCTGGAATCACGGAAGAGATTCCGTTCGCATAACCGACCATCGTTTTAATCACGCCGGGAATCGACTGCATCAGTTTTTCCATTCCCCAAAAACATCCGCCGGCAAAATAGATCGCGGATGTTTCATCATTTTCTTTGGATTTCCGGTTATTTTCCATCATCATAATTCGCCCCGATATGATTGAGTATTCACCACCGTCTGTATATATACCTCTATAAACAGGCAATATCAACCATTTTTTCTAATAGGACTCACGGGGTGTTATCCTTAATCCACGTCGGTAAGGGTATTACTGGGGGTGGACACATGAGATAAACCAACCGCGAATCGGCGCGAACCGCAAAGCTTCGCTTTGCTCTCCGCTTCGGTTCTTCGACCCTCGCTTGAATCCGCCCTTCGGGCGAGGCGAATCGGATTTGCTTATCCTCACTTTCGCAATCCAGCTACGCTGTCTTGCTCGTCCCTTCATCGGGAACGTTCGGGCAAATCCTGTCGCCGCCCCAGCGGCTCCCGTGAGGGAGAGATTCATTGAGCTGTTCTTAATCTGAATAATATCCATATTACTGAAAATCACGACATATGATCGTAAAATCAATAATGGGAGCCGCTGGGGCGGCGACAGGATTTGCCCGAACGCTCCCGATGAAGGGACGAGCAAGTCGAGGACGGGCTGACCCGTAGGGGCGGCCTCAGCCGAGCAAGGCTTTGCCTTGCGAGAGACTTGTGAGAGTGAGGATAAGCAAATCCGATTCTGGAAGCAAGCCAAAGGCTTGCGGGATTCGCGCCGATTCGCGGTTGGTTTTATCTCAGGTTTCCACACCCAATAGATTCCTTCCGGATTCGATTGAGACTAATACCGCGTAACTCCTATTCAAAAAAAGTATAGTTCGAGAGTTCAGGCCGTGATCCGTTCGCCGATTAGATAATGGCGGCGGTGTCCGGTGATTTTTACCGTTATCTCGGTCCCAATCTCGAGATTTTCCATGATAACGATGTTCTGATAGGTTCTGTCCCGCGCCGTAACGCTACCTGCTTTTACTACCTCCGTCACGACTGCCGTCATGATATGGCCGATCAGGGCCTCGTTATTGGCGTCATACACCTCGTTTGCCGCATCGGTAAGCTCCCGCGACCTCTGTTTTTTGATAGGTTCCGGGATTTTTTTCATCTTTTCCGCCGGCGTGTTAGGGCGAACGGAATAACGGGTGATGTTCACCTTCCCGGGTCTTGTCCGTCTGATCTGTGCAGCGGACTTTGCCGCGTCTTCGTTGGTTTCTCCGGAAAATCCCGCGATATAATCCGTACTTATCCTGATCTCTGGGAATGCTTCACGTGCCCTTCGGCAGATCTCTTCATACTGGGCAGAGGTATAGCGTCTTCCCATCAGCCTGAGAACCGAATCCGATCCCGACTGAACCGGAATGTGCAGAAACAGAAAAATCTTCGGGTCTTTGAGCGCGTCAAGAAAATCATCGAGGATCGGGAGAAGCGTGTCGGGATTTGCCATCCCTATCCGGATCATGAAATTCCCGGGAATCGCGCAGAGCTGCCGCAAAAGGTCGGGGAGCCGCCGGCCGTCGTTTCGGTCAAGGCCCCACGAGGAAGTATCCTGTGCGGTCAGCTGAATTTCCGTAGCTCCCGCTTCAATGATACTTTTTGCCTGACGAACGATGTCTTCGGCTGAAAAACTTACCATCTTTCCGCGTGCGATCCGCGTGATGCAGTACGTACAGTGGCCGCTGCATCCGCGTGCGATCTGGAGGACGGCATTTGTTCTGGAATGAGCCGTTGCGACCTCCATATAACAGGAGTGGATAAGGGCCGGATCGATGATATGGATCTTTGGGTATCGTGTGCGGAGCGCGTCCGCGGCGACCGGGGGCAGACATCCGGTGACAAAAAGAAGTCTGTCCGCATACATATCAAGACGTTCATACATATGCTGCTCGGTTTTTTCGATCACCACACAGGTATTTATCAGTATTGCGTCCGCTTCCTCTGCGGACGATGCCGGCACGCATCCCTGATTTCTGGCGATCTCCATCAGTTTCTCGGTATCTCCCGTATTGTAGGTACACCCGTAGGTTTCGGCATAGAGGGATATATTTTTGAGAAGCTTCAGTGATTCGGCGGTTTCTGCGTCCATGTATACCTTACTATATCTGCCCACAGATAAATAATTAAATAGTATTCCAACTATCTTTTAGAACGGGAGAATTCATATGGGAAAGATACAGAAATCCGGGAAAACAGAAAAAAACAGGTATCTGAAAAAATCCACACGCTTTCCCAAAGAGTCGGGCCGGTATTTCAATCGGGAATTATCCTGGCTTAAATTCAATGAAAGGGTATTATATGAAGCGGAAAATACTGATAATCCTCTCCTTGAACGGGTGACATTTCTCGGGATCGTTGCAGGAAACCTGGACGAGTTTTTCATGGTAAGAGTGCCTGCCTATCAGAAAGGCGCCACCTACTCGACTGATGAATTCAGCGAAGTGATCGGGAGCAGCACGCAGCTCGAGATGATCTATTCCCGCGTGATCGTTCTGATGCGTCAGATGGCGCAGGTCTGGAACAGTGATCTTGTACCAAAACTTGCCGCCGAGGGGATTTTTTTCATACGGTATGCTGAATGTACCGATGAAGAGAAGAAAGCCTTCAAACAGGAGTTCGAAGCCGAGGAGTTCACCATTCTCCGCGGAGACCGGTTTTCCGATATTCATCATGATGAGTATCTTCGCGGATTTGCCATGCTGGTTCAGACAAATAAAGGCAGAGCCGTTATCCCTATTCAGCGGATCATCGATGAGAAGGGAAGGATCGTTCCGGTCGGCGTGCGGAAGAATACCTTCATTTTCCGCGAGGATATCCTGAGAAAACACATACCGTCCCTCTTCCCGGACGAGACCGTATATGCCGTTATGACGGTCCGTCATACGCGTGACTCCGATCTTGACCTCAAAGGCGATGATGCCGATGATCTGATCAGCGCAATCATCGATGCGCCCAAAACCCTGGTGAAACGGCTGCCGAGCAGACTTGAAACGCTGGATACGATGCCGTTTGGCTATATGGCCCCTCTGGTGGATGCGCTCTCACTGGTTCCCGAACTGGTGTATGATATGGAGGCACCCCTCGGTCTTGCCGATCTGAAAGATTTCCCGGTGAAGCGTCCGGCTCTGAAGTTTCCAACATATACGGCGTCGCTTCCCTCCGGTCTTTCGGGAAAGATATTTTCCGCGATCGCGCGCAGGGACCGGTTCATGTTCACGCCGTATAACAGTTTCGACGGACTGATTCGTTTTATGAACGCGGCGGCACAAGATTCCACGGTCATTAAGATCCAGATGACGTTGTACCGGCTCGGGTCGGAGTCGCCGGTGATCGACGCTCTGCTGGCTGCGGCAAAAAATAAAAAAGATGTCACCGCCTTTGTCGAACTGAAGGCGAGTTTTGATGAAGAGACAAACTTCAGATGGGCGACAAAACTCAAAGATGGCGGCGTCAACGTCATTATGGGATATCCCGGTGTCAAAGTCCATGCGAAATGCTGTCTGGTGACCAGAATCGAGAACGGGCAGATCGTCAGATATGCAAACATCTCGACGGGAAACTACAATGCCAAGACCGCAAAGATCTACTCGGATATCTCGTTATTTACCGCAGACGAAGATATCTGTACCGATGCCGCGGCATTGTTTTCAATGTTTTCAGGCTCCGTTCCTGCCCCTTCGTACCGACGCCTTATCATAAGTCCCCACTCGATGAACGAGCAGCTCATCGGAAAAATTATGCGTGAAGCCGAGGTATCCGGAACACAGGGGAGGATCATTATGAAGATGAACTCACTCACAGATTGGGACATCATCAATGCTTTGTATGCTGCTTCGGAAAAAGGAGTTCAGATTGATCTCGCGGTACGCGGAGTCTGTATGCTGAGGCCCGGCGTTCCCGGCCTCTCTGAAACGATACGCGTAATCTCGGTTGTCGGCCGGTTTTTAGAGCATGCCAGATTCTATTACTTTGAAAACAGCGGCGACCCGGAAATATATATCGGCAGTCCTGATATGATGCCGAGAAACCTGAACCGGCGTATTGAGATTCTCTGTCCGATCCTTGACAAAAGGATAAAAAAGGTGTTCATACAAAAGCTCATCCCCGAGTTCATGAATGATTCGGTGAAAGGTCATACGCTCGACGCCTACGGCCGATATCATCCACCGGAACGAAAACCCGGTAATCTGAGTTCCCAGCAGAAGTTTATCGCCATGCAGAAGGCCTGGAGATAACAGACACCCCGTTTTTCTCAGGATACTTTTATAATCTTTTTGTGCGATAGTACATCAATATGACAAGTGTAATTCTGATTGAGCAGGAACTCAATCCAAATGCCTGGAAATTCCAGATCCTCAAAGCAGTGATTTTTGTTGTGTTTGGCATATTCTGTCTCGTCTTTCCCTTCTCTCGACTCTCAACTTAGGAGCCTATCTGGTGGCTTTCCTCCTGTTGTTCGTCTCGATCGCGGCGTTGTTCTCAGGATTTGCTGCATTCGGCGAACCGAAGACCACGTGGTGGATGATTGTGCTTGGTATCATTGGTATCATTATAGCCGCCTACTCCTTCCTGAACCCGGCGTTTATGATCACATTCGGCACGATCTGTGTAGGAATCATCGCCCTTCTCTCGGGTCTGACTGATATCATCCTTGCATTCGGCAAAGGACTCTCCGCAGGCATCCGCATTCTGACATTCATTTTAGGAGTGCTCACGCTTCTGATTGGTCTGATCTTTCTCCTTAAGCCGGGAATCGGTGCCGAATTGCTGGTTCTCCTTGTAGGTATTTTCCTCATCATCGGCGGCATTGTTGCTTTGGTCGAAGGGATCATGTTCAAAAAATTCATGTCCGAAGTGACGAACTGATTTCTTCTTTTTTTTGTTTATTCGAGTTTGTCCAATTGTGGATTCAGTGACATGCATCATTCTCCATTTATCATATTTTGACCTTTTTGGGTGTACATCGGTTTCGTGTACGGGATTCTTTGGGTGGTACCACTCATCACACGAAATGCACGAAAACCACACAAAAACACGAAAAAGAAAAAGATGAGAAAGGGTGGATACCTGTAGTATCTTCCCCATTCTCTCGCAAGTATATCAACTTGCTCGGCTAAGATCGCCGGCTGCGCCGTCGATCCACCTCAGCTTAGGGCGAGCCTTACGGTTTACCCAGCCCCCCACACGAAACTATCGAAAATCAACTAAATTCACGAAAATGGGGGCTGATTGAAGGGCAAATTGGCGGATCACTCTGCTGACCTGCGTGGACGGGCGATATCTCAATATTGATCGTTATATAAAAGAGAGAGCAGTACTTACTTCCAGGTGATAGGAGCTGCCGTATTATTTTGAATGACATAAACTCCAATACACTCACCTATTTTTGAAAAATAGAAGATCTCCTTTCTTCCGCCCCTGTCCCCCATTTCGTGCATTTCGTTGGTTTTCGAAAATTTCGTGTGGGCGGGGTGAGCCCTCAGGCTCGCCCTTAGCCGAGCAAACCGAAGGTTTGCGTGGGGGACGGGGGAGGGTATTACATGGAGGCCGTCCAACGAACTTTTCTCTTTTCGTGCTTTAGTAGTGTTTTCGTGCTTTTCGTGTGATGAGTGGTACCACCCAAAGAATCCCGTACACGAAATCGAAGTACAACAAAAACGGATTTGTCAATATAAAATTACTCTGTCCAACGGATTGACATATCGATTGTACAGACTATTTTTCTGAAAGGCAGTGAGTGCCAAACCTTTTAATATATCGACGCAATAAAATCAGAGAAGAGCATTATGGCGGAAAATACCAAAAAAATCGCAGAGATCTCGGTAATTCTCGGCATCGACGAACAAACCTGCCGGACGATCGCAAAAGAGTATGACGAGATCCTCCCCTGCAAAAAAATCGGAAAAGTCAGCGTGTATGAGGACAATACCGTCGACCGTTTCAGAAAGATCGCCGATCTTCAGGCGCAGGGTCTCCCGAAAGAAGTAATCATCCCGGCAATCCGCGGAGGGAAATCCCTGCAGGAGCGGGCCATCGAGGATATGAAAAAGATGGGGGTGGATATCCAGAACGAGCCCAAAAAAGAGATGCCGAAACCAATTCCCCGCTCGGAAACGGAAGAGGAGCTCATCCTTGCCGTTCGATCCGCCGAGTCAAGCATTGCCGCAATGGAACACCGCCTCTCCGCTTTACGGGAACAATCCGCCGACGATACCGCAGTCATTCTGGATGCAGTCTCTTCCGTCTCAGCAGAAGTTGCTGAATTAAAAGCACAGGTGCATACCCTCTGGGATCAGATCGCAGCCTTGGAAGAGTACCTTCGTGCCTCCCAAACCAAATCCTTCTGGAAACGCTGAACCCTCCCCGCATATTTTTTCACTACGCACGGGCGTATGTCGCCGTTCATTGCCCGGACGCAAAAAACCTAATCTCCCCCGCACCTATATGTACACAGTATAATGCCTTCCCAGTGTGCCGTATGCAAAGGAAAAGGACTCTGCGGTCTTCCGAGCTGCCCAATAACCCGGCGTTTCCACGCACTGAAAGACACGCGTCCCGTTTCTGAATACATGGGGGCGTCCCCGTCGGTTTTTGTCGGAAGCTACGGATATCCGCGGGTCGTCGGGGGGCCTCTCATGATCAACGATACCGACAACCCTCTCGCCTGGGTCAGACAGGGATTCTCCATCGATGATATTGTATCGGTTCGTTCCCGAACGATCCGCGGGGGATCCGATCTGGATGTAAACATCCCGGACATCGGCAAGGTCCAGGAGATCGCCCTTTCGGCTAAACCGCTCGATGTGGAGGTGGCGTTTGAAAAACCAGTCTCGTTCGATATAAATTTTGACGGGACCGTCACACCGGTCGGCATGTCGGGTGCGATGAAAAAACTGGATGTCATCGATAATGCTTCGGTTTCCCGGATCGTCGATAGATGCACCTCCGATACCGATCTCAAGGCAACCGAGGCGGCACGGATCATGTTCGAGAACGGGACGGATGTCTACAAGATCACGAATCTTTTGACTGCCGGACTTCTCGGGGTAAAACGCCGCGTGGTTCCAACCCGCTGGGCAATTACCGCCACCGACGACATGATCTCCACTTCGATCAAGCGCGAAGTCATAAAAATGCCGGCTCTCCCCGAATATCAGGTTTTCTGCGGCACGCTGTATGGAAATACCATCTGCTTCATTCTCATCCCGTCAAACGACTGGAGATTCGAGATGCTCGAACGCTGGCAGAAACATTCTCTCTGGTCCGGAGACGAGGAGACGATCGTTATCGACGGGGAGAAGGGCTTAACCAAATCCAAGTATTCGCCGATTGCCGGAGCATATTATTCGGCAAGACTTGCCGTTCTCGAGTATCTGAAAAGCATCGGGAGGTGTGCACGTGTGCTGTGCATCCGGGATATTTCCGGCGAGTACTGGGCGCCACTTGGAACATGGGTCATCAGAGAAGCCGCCCACGAATCCCTCTCTCATCACCCGGACCTGGTCGGGACACTCGGTGAAGCCGTGACTTCGGCTTCGCAAAAGCTTGGGACAAGCTTCTGGATCCCGAGAATGGATCTTCTCAGAGATCTCAGACAGCAGAAGACGCTCTTCGAGTTCTGAGATGACGTCTTTGGCACCATAAATCTGGAGGCCCGGCATCGCAAAGATAAATCTCTCAGACAACATAGGTAAACATATCTATGATCCGTATTTCAACTTTGGCTGATGTTTCGAAGCATCAGAAACGGAGAATGCATCATGAAAGCAATTGTTTATGAATCAAATACAGGATTTACGCAGAAATATGCGTTTATGCTGAGCGAAAAAACCGGACTTCCGGCATATCTTCTGGAGAATGCAAAGAGCGAACTCCATAAATGAGATGAAATTTTCTTCCTTGGATGGGTGTGCGCAGGCAAGATCAGCGGGTATGCAAAAGCCGCCAAATGTATTCAGTAATAGGCGCTGCAGCCGTTGGAATAATGTACCCTGACGAGACAACGATCCCTCAGTTGAGAGAGAACAGCAAGGTCCACGATATCCCTCTCTTTTTCCTGCGGGGCGGGGTCGCTCCCGAGAAACTGAGTACCATCAAACGCAAACTTCTGACCATGATCGCAAAAACCTCGGAAAAAGCCGGACCGAAAAATGAAGGCGAGCGGGAAGTGATTGATGCTCTACGAATCGGGGGTGATTTTGTCAGGCCGGAAAACCTGAACGAGATCGTTGCGTTTATTCGGGAAAATTCCAACTAATCTTTTTTCGTATCCTTTACGCGGGATTGAGAGATTTCAGCAAAAAAAGGGTTTGTGAGAAAATAGGATTGTATTTCGGGTTCGTTTCCCGTCGAGAAACTCTGCCGGGACATTATGTTCGAAGGTTGCCCTGATATCCTGTGCCTGGAGATATTTCACCATGACATTCATCGTACAATCCTTCCACTCCGCATCCCACCACTGACAGGAATCCTTTACACAGGTTTCCCGGATCAATGGACAAAATCGCACATTACTCATAATCCATTACTTGTCTTCGCAGGATTATAATGCCTTTCTTCTCTCCAGATACTCGGCGACGACGCCGTTTCCCGCTTCGCGAAATGCCCGCGCCACCCCTGCCGGACCGAGTTTGATCCCGCCGAACAGTCTGGAGACGATTAAAACATGATTCGAGAGATTATTTCTCTCCTGAATCTCGGCAAGGACCCGTCCTGGAGACCCGACCTCACCGTCCGCCCGGCTGTCGGTATAATCCCCGCAGACGACTGCATAACAGTGATGGGCCGCTTTTTTGTAGAGTTTTTCCTGTATCTCCCGAACTTCGGCAACATCCTCCACTGATTCGATCTCGTAGAGGTGGGCATAAAACTTCGATTTTTTCTCATCCAGTCTGACGGCTGCTGCCTCGCGGACGGCCATCTATCGATCCCGCATCTCTGCCAGAGCATTCCTGAACTCGTTCAGATACTCCTGCATGGAAAGGCTTCCTTCCGGAAACGGACAGGCTGCATCATAGAGTTTGTCGATCATTGGATTTGTCGGATAGATCTCGACGGGGATGCCGGTCTGTTGGACCGCAGCCTCCATGGCTTTTCGAAACAGGCCGATACAGTAGGCTATCCTATGTGTATAGGTATCCTTCGTCTTCTCCAGATAGCCGGCAATACGTGCCGTTTCGATTCTGAGGAAGTCGTCTTTTATCTTCTGATCCTTCACGTTTCCAAGCATATAATGATAATGTGCGAACGGATACATCAGCTCAAGTTCTGCCGGAACCGTTCCGCATGTCCCGAAAATCACCACATGATACTGTGTCTTATAGGGAAATACTTCGTCGAATAACGCGTGAAACAGTTTATGGCTCGGACTCGTACTGTAGGGTTTTCGTACCGCACAAGGGATAAAAACCGCGATATCCCGCGGAGCAACATAATATTCATTAATGATGTATTGATATGCTTCCTCGAACTGCGGCAGATAAAACGGCGGATCTGTCAGATCCTCTGGATCCTCCGGCGGGCGCATGATTATTCCTTTACTTTGAACTCGGCATCGACTACGTTCGGGTCAAGGGCTTTTGGACCAAGCGGGACAAAAATCCACATAAGAATATAGATCAGAATGCTTGGAATGGTCAGGTACGGGATTAACGTCAGAACTACCCAGATCAGTCTGACAAGCCAGCCGAGAGCATTTATGTATTCAGCGACGCCGCCGCAGACACCGCCGAGAACCTTGTCGGTCTGTGACCGATGAAATGTTTCGAGTACCATTGCTCTATATGTTTTTTTCTGGGAACCTATAAGGTTGCGCACATAGGACAGCGCGGACTCTTTTTGACGGTGAAAATCTCCATCGTGTTTTCCGCCCCGTCGTAGAGCAGTAGTTTTCCAGCCAGCGTGCTGCCGGTCCAGGTGAGATACTTTACAACCTCTGCCGCCTCGATGCTCCCTATCACGCCGGCCGCTGCCCCAAGCACCGGTGTTTTGGTCGTGGTTTTTGCGTTCTGAAAAATACAGGAGAGGCAGGGAGTTTTTCCCGGAACGACCAGGGTTGCTTGCCCGGTGAATCCGGCGACCGCTCCGTGCATCAGCGGGATATCCAATTCCAGAGCCGCTTTGTTCAGGATAAATCTGGCATCGAAATTATCCATACAGTCGACGATGATATCGGCACCCCCTATCAGCCGAAGAACGGAGGTTTCATCGATTCTCTCCGAAAATGCCGTGACGCAGCACTCGGGGTTCAGAGACTCAAGGGTTTTTTTCGCAGATTCCGCTTTGGAGGTTCCTATCCTTTCTTCGGTGTGGAGGATCTGCCGGTTCATATTCGAGAGCTCGATCACATCCATATCGCATATCCTAATGGAGCCGATCCCGGCTGCGGCAAGGTATATGGATGCGGGAGATCCAAGTCCCCCCGCTCCGGCGATGAATACGGTTGTATCGCTGAGTTTTTCCTGACCCATTTTCCCAAGAAGGGCTTCCTGTCTGGCGTATCGTTCATTCATAAGAGAGCCCTCACGACGTTTAAACACTCGATCGCATCGAGCCGTTTCTGGTCAACGGCATTGTCTTTTATCCAGGACAAAAGCCTCTCTTTTGTATCCGCGGCTATATCTGCATCTCTGATGACCCTCCGGTAGGTCCGGTCCGGATAATAGATCGCTTTGCAGGCTTTGAGAAGCGAGGCCTCTTCCTCTTTGGTAATGACACTCTTTTCCAGGGCTTTGGAAAAACTCGCCCGCATATTGACCATCGGTTCGGAAAGAGCCATTCCAGTTTCCGTATCATACACGAGACCGACCTCGTCATCGGCGATGATCTCTCCGGATTTGTACTGGTGATAGATTTTTCCAACACCGATCATTCCTAGCGTGTCAAGTTCGGAGGCACGAAGCGCCCCCATCGATGATGAGCCGTAGACTTTCACTCCCGATTTCATAACGCCGAGAAGTTCCCGGTGACCAACTGCCTCATTCTGGAAAAAGACGCCGTCTATGATGACCATAACATCCGCATTTTCTGTTGCTGCGGCGGCTCCGCGTTTTACCGGCGGGAGAAAGACCGCGTCCGGAAGAATCGATCCGGCTGTTGCCAAATCAAGACTGGGTCCGATGAAGACGACGACGTTCAATCTCCGCACACCTCTTTCCTCTGCGTTCGTTGTCGATGGTATAACATTCAAGACCCGGGACTACCACGCGGACGACCGGGATCTTGAGTTCCGGATCGGTAAGATCGCAGACGATAACGCGGTCAAGTCCGACGGCCGCGAGATTTTTCACGATAAGCTCGATGTCGGTTTTGAAATCGTTCGTTGCATTGTTCGGGATCTCGGCTGCGGACTGATATTCATCGCCTTTGAACCAGTAGGCATTCATCCGTTTGACCCGGTCATATCCCATCATTTCGCGGAACTGGGCAAGCGTTGCGTCCTCGCGTGCTCCATGGATCTGGGTCGCTCTGCTCTGGGCGACTTCGGAGAGTGCTCTGATCATGGCGATCTCGGGATTGGTGTGGGTCCCCATCCCTATTGTCAAAAGCCGGGAGTCTTTCAGCTCGACATCATCGGAGACTGCGGCAATCGTCGGAATCCCGACATCGGAGGTGATGTTTCTAAGCGTCACTTCGACCCCGGCGGCGGTGAATTTTGCGAGCATCTCCGCTGCTCTTTGCGGGAGGTCGGTGAGTTTCGGCCCGGTATTTCTGGTTATTTCGACCAGTGACCAGGCGTCCCTTTCGATCACTTCGGTAAGTGCATAAAAGAGTGCTTCTTCCAGCGTGTTTCCGGACGCGATTCCGTTTGAGCTGGTTCTAAAGAGTGCCGGATAGCTGAACGGGTTTGGATGGATGACGGCGCAGAGCGGAATTTTGACCGATTCATTATTGGTGATGTCCCATCCGTCGACCCAGGGAACTTCGAGATTGGCATCGGTTGTGTGGGGAAGAATCAGATCTACGGGATCGACGGTGGTTTCGGTTCTCCGAAGATTGTTGTATGAGATATTTGCAATGTCACGGGGTATGGCTTCGGCAGAGTATCGTTCGATTCCCTCCATGATTCCGGCGACTCTGGCTTCAGCCGGGGTCCCGCCTTTTCCGTTGTAGACGGAGATCGCCCCCTCGGCAGCTGTTGGACGGATGCATGAATATACGGGGATCCCGATCCGGTCAAGGTCGGTGATGTCGGCAACCCGGGTGATGCCTGCCTCTGGAACGAACTGTTCGATCCGCGTGAGGGTCTCGTCAGGTGTGCAGCTCCGTTCGGTCCATCCGGCGTAAACTTTGGGAGACGACTGCAGTTCTATCATTGTATGAGTATCTGGCTGGAAAGCTAAAGTATGTTGCGGGATGGAAATCCCTGCTCTCGTTTTTCTCTTAGAATAGGTGTTACGCGGTGCGATCTTAACCGGAAAAAAAACTGAAGATCTTATGAGATGTAATTCGATTTCGTGTACGGCATTCGTTTTGATACAAGAGAAAAACCAACCGCGAATCGGCGCGAACCGCAAAGCTTCGCTTTGCTCTCCGCTTCGGGCTTTCAGCCCTCGTTTGAATCCCGCAAGCCTTTGGCTTGCTCCCAGAATCAGATTTGCTAATCTTCACTTTCGCAATCCAGCTTCGCTGTCTTGCTCATCCCTTCATCGGGACCGTTCGGGAAAATCCTGTCGCCGCCCCAGCGGCTCCTATTATTGATTTGCCTCTTGATCTTATGTCGTGATTGTCAGTAAAATGGATATTTTTCAGATTAAGAACTGTTCAATGAATCTCTTCCACGCAGGAGGCGCCGGGGCGCCGACAGGATTGCCCGAACGTTCCCGATGAAGGGACGAGCCGTCGTGTCTTTGCCGAGCAAATCTTTGATTTGCGAAGGACACGACGAGCGAGAGTGAGGAATAGCAAATCCGATTCGCCTCGCCCGAAGGGCGGATTCAAGCGAGGGTCGAAGAACCGAAGCGGAGAGCAAAGCGAAGCTTTGCGGTTCGCGCCGATTCGCGGTTGGTTTTTCTATTGTGTCACAACGAATACCATACACGAAATCGAAGTGCATCTCATACGTACGTCAGTTTTTTCATTTGAGATCACACCGCATAAGTCCTCTTTTAATTCTCACAGATGCTTGAAAAACACCCAAGATTTTGTCGAACGTGAAAGCTGCGAAAGTAAAATCCGAAAAACAAAGCTGATTTTACAAACAAGAGAAAAAGAATGACGCGGAATTCCCGCATCATGTATTGATGTTAATGAAAAATTTATGTGAAATGTTAACGCTTTGCTTTTGCTTTTGCGCCCATCATGGATTTCTTCGAGCGGCGGATCCGGCGGCGGATACGCTGATCGGTGATCTTCGGACCGCGTCCACGTCCACGTCCCTGCTGCGGATTGTTTGCCATGCGGCTCTCAATCTTCGAGACGATGCTTGCTCTCTTGAATCTCTGATTCGGTCCGGGCTTTTTGACCTCTCCCTCTTTCTGCGGGACAAGGCGAATCTGACCGTTGACACCTTTTACCTGGTGCCAGTTGATACTTCCTGTCTTACCCATATTGAACTCCGTATTTTGTTAGTGCCCTATTCACTTAAACATATCTCTACGCCTCACCCGTATATCCTCAGAGGATACGGCCGAGTTCTTCATCCAGTACTTCGGAAACCACTTTCCCATCGATCCGTCCGCGGACTTCCTTCATAACTACCCCCATAACGGGGCCGAGGGCAGCCTTCCCGCGTGTACGAATAAACTCCATACGATCATTCACGATGCCGTGCACCAGATCCTGGAGTTCTTCGCGGGAAAATGACGGGGCAACACGGCTGACGGCATCGGATACCGACATTCCCTTGGCGCATGCCGTAAGAATATCCAAAACGGCTTCTTTTGCCGTATTTCCTGCTACAACAGTCTTCATCACAGCGATAATCGAGTCATCGGACAAAGCGTCCGGGGAGATGCCAGCCCGAGACAACTCTTTGAGCGAAGCAAGGATCGTTCTTGCAGCAAACACCGGACGGATTCCTTCGGACACTGCGCGCTCGAACAACGGGAGTTTCTCGGAGAAAGCCATCTGTCTGGCCATGCCGGCAACAAGGCCGTACTCGCTGACGAAACGCTCCGCTTTCACTGACAAAAGCTCAGGTGTCGCAATACTGTCCCAATACTCTTTCGTGACCGGGACCGGCAGAATATCGGTCTCAGGGTACATACGTGCTGCACCAGGAAGCGGACGCATGTAAGCGGTTGACCCGCCCTCAAGCATCTTTCTGGTTTCCTCCGGGACGCCTTCAAAGGCCATCTTCGCACGGCGGATGATCATCTGCATGGCGCAGCGGCATTTCTGCTCGGTGGCTGCGACGATGATAACGGCATCATTCGGCCCTGCGCCGAGCGTTTCTTTAAGGACATAGACCTCCTCTTCAGTAACGCCGTAGGCAGGCAGTTCATCGGTGTGGAAAAGGCCGCCGACACCGCATTTCTTTGCGTAGTCGGACATCTCTGAACCCAGACGGCGGCCGGGCTGAATCTCAAGACCGACAAGCCCGTTGAATCCGTGAAGAACGGTCCCAAGAATCACGCGGGCTTTTTTCAGAACCTGAGACTGAGTCTTGGCAAAGACGGAGGTAACATCATACACTTCGCCGTTCACCATGGCATTTCTTGCCAGCAGTTCATTCCTGATGGCAATAAGAGAAAGCTGCCTCTGTACCTCGCGGCGGACGACCTCTGCGATGAGATCGAGCTCCTGAACACCTTTTATCTCAACCCGGGCACCGTCCCGGATCGAGACGTTGACATCCTGACGGATCGTGCCGATACCACGCTTGACCCTGCCGGTCGACCGAAGCGTCATACCGATATACTGGGCAATATCATGGACCTCATCTGGGGTCTTCATGCATGGAGAAGTGGTGATCTCGATTAACGGAATCCCCAGTCTGTCGACGGAGAAGATCGTGTCTTCTACACGCTGACATGCCTCCTCTTCTACTGCGACCGTTTCGACCCTGCATGCATGCTCGATCGCTCCGTTCAGTGCGACAAGGGCCGTTCTCTGGAAACCGCTGGTTGCCGAACCGTCAACGATCATCTTCCGCATCGTGTGGATCTCCGGAAGAGGAGTCATATTAAACATCTTGGCGATCGTTAAGACGACGTCAAGTGCATCCGGATTCAGCGGAGCAGGCGGCTCTTCGTCGATCTCGACAAGACCGGTGGTATCATACGTGTAGTAGGTAAACAGGCGCTGATTCATCAGCTCTTCTTTTGCCGCACGGTCAATATCGCCCATCTCGGACGTTGCGATCCGGAGATATCTGCTCACCTCTCCGGTGTGTTCGGCTGAGTCGCGAACGACCGTCGGAGAGTGACAGAAGAGCTTTTCTTTGGTGTTGAGCTGCTGGTGGATCTCCAGGCCGGCCTTCAGACCAATCGCTTCATAATCCATTATGCACACCTCCAGAGATCATACTCAAGTTCACCCTTGAGGTTCGTCTGCATAAGGTGCTTGATATCCTCTTTTCTGGTGGCATTTCCAAGAACCCACATCAGTTTTACGAGTGCTACTTCCGGAAGCATACTGCCCCCTTCGATGACGCCCGCATCCAGAAGGTCGCGCCCGGTCTCATATACGCGGTCACACACATTTCCCGCCTGACACTGCGATGTCATAACAACGGTCGTGCCGGCGGTTGTCAGGCCTTTGATACTCTCGATACAGTCGGTTCCCACGTGTCCAAGACCCGTTCCAGCGATCACAAGACCTTTGTAGCCTTTGAATGCATCGATGACGGCGGGATTCATTCCCGGGTAATACTGAAGCAGACCGCAGTTCGACGCAAGATTGTCCGAGAGACGAAGTTCTTCTGTTCCGCGAAGAACAGCATCTTTTGCAAGACCGACCGTTCCCTCCGGATATCCAATCCCTCCGACCGGCTCGCGCCCGATGCTCTGGAACGCATCACGCCGGGAGGTGTGGTTTTTGCGGACGCGGGTCGCCCGGTGAAGAGCGCAGGTCGTATCGCTTTCGGTCGCATGCATACAGACAACCACTTCGCCAAGATCGCTGACCGCTGCTTGTGCAGAACAGATCGCATTCGTGGCATTATCACTGCTTGGACGGTCGGCACTCCGCTGAGCACCGACAAAGACGATCGGGACCGGCGTACTCAGCATAAAGGAAACGGCGGCTGCGCTGTAGAGCATCGTATCCGTCCCGTGCGTGACAATGATTCCCTGTGCGCCTTTGAGAATTTCATCGTGAATAGTTCGGGCAAGCTCCTGCCACATGGCAGGATTCATGTTTTCTGAAAGGACCTGGAAAGGCTGGAGTGTGTGATATCTGGCTATTCCTGCAAGTTCAGGGATGCTTCGGAGAATATCTTCGGCGGTAAACTTGGATGAAACGGCGCCTGTCCGGTAATCGACCGTACTTGCGATCGTACCACCGGTCGAGATTATTGAGAGAAGCGGCAGAGATGCATCCTGCTTCAAAGGAGCAACTGCCGGTTTTTCCACAGAAGCAGTCTTTTCCTTAGGCGAGCAGAAGGATTCGGGGACACAGATGTTGTAACCGCTCGAAAGTTTTACGATCGCATGTTCACCGGAACGGTTGATAAAAATACCGTCCATCTCGATTCCCGCAAACATTACGGATACCGGATCACTATTGTTCAGTGTCATAAATCTAGTTCCTGTATAGCTGTTTTCATATTTTCATCAGCATCTCTCAGCTGATCCTGCAGGATATCTCCGGTCACCTGATCCTGGACCAGACGGATATCCGCCACCTTTACGGCTTTTTTCATCATCTTCGGATTCGGCGAGCCGAAACTCTGCTTCTGCCGGAGAATAGTTACCGGATGAAGGACCTTCTTGATCGTTTCTTCGGTCAGTCCCTTTTCTTTAAGTGAGATGCCCGCAAGCTCTTTTGCCGCACTATCCACTACGTCGAGATCGAGAGAACCGAGTTTAACCGCCCGGCCGACTATGTTGTGAGCTGTTCTGAACGGAATGTTATACTCCCGCACAAGGAAATCGGCAAGCTCGGTGGCGGTAGTGTTGCCGACCGTTGCCTGCTTTTTCATCACTGGCACGTTGAACTCGGCAGTAGAAATGATTTCTGCTAGAAGGGGAAGCGAAGTATTTGTCTGACGAAACGCATTCCATAAATGCGGATTAAGATCCTGCAGATCCCGGTTATAACTCATCGGCAGAGATTTGATCAGCGTGAGAGCTGCGGTCAGTTCACCGATCACGGCGGCGCTTTTCGCCCGCATGATCTCAAGAGTGTCCGGATTTTTCTTCTGAGGCATGATGCTGCTCGTCGAGCAGTAGGCATCATTCAGATTAACGAACTTTACAAACGAGGTCGACCAGAGGATCAGCTCTTCACACATTCTGCTTATGTTGGTCATAAGGATCGCAAGATCGCTGAGTGTTTCGGCGATAAAATCGCGGTTCGCGACGGCATCCATGCTGTTTTCCATGGGGTTTGCAAATCCGAGATATGCTGCGGTGAGGCTTCGGTCGATCGGAAAACCCGTTCCGGCAAAGGCAGCTGAGCCAAGCGGAGAGATATTTACACGAGTATACGCATCGAAGAGACGGGAGGTGTCACGGGCAAAGATGCTTTCGTAAGCAAGAAGATAATGGGCGAGTGTTGTCGGCTGAGCATGCTGAAGATGCGTAAAACCGGGTATTATTGTAGTTGTGTGCTCCTCGGCACGGGATATGAGCGACTGACGCAATTCAAATAATGCGGTTAGGGTATCGATAAGGAGTTCGCGGGTCCGCATCCGAAGACAGGTCGCCACCTCGTCGTTTCTGCTGCGGCCAAGGTGCATGCGGCCCCCGGCATCCGAGCCGGCGTCGGCAATGAGCTGTGCTTCGATCCCGGCATGGATATCCTCGCGGGCCATATCGAATGCATCCTCGGGAAGCCCATTCTCAAGGTAACCCTGCAGAGCCTTCAGAAGTTTCTTTGCAGACGCTCCATCGATCAGATTCTGTTTTTTGAGCATCAGGATATGCGCGATGTCAACCCTGATGTCACTTTCTGCTATCTGTTTATCCGCTTCCATGGAGGATAGATACTGCTCGATCAAGGCAGATCGTTCCCCCTCCAGTCGTCCGTTACGTATCTGATCTTTTGCCATATTAACTCTAAACCTGTGTACTTATTTGGTTCGGAGGAGTTAAAATGGTTGAGAGTCTTTTGCGCCAGGGGAGATGTTTACTATAGAAAGATAGAGAATTACATAACCCAAAACCGCGAATAGTACCTGCAAGAAATACTATGATCCAAATACTGTTTCCAAAAGAGGAGATCGCCGGCGTCCCTCTCAAAAATCATCTGCTCCTTGCAGCAGGGATCCTCGGGACCACCGGCGCATCATTAAAGAGAATGCTCAACCTTGATGCAGGAGGTGTGGTGACAAAATCCATTGGACCAAAAGCGATTTCCGGTCATCACGGACCCGCCCTCATCCCGGTTGACGGCGGACTCATCAATGCCATGGGACTTCCAAACCCGTCCAAAGATTTCGTCGAGGAGATCGCTCCTCTTAAGGGAGAGCCGGTTGTAGTCAGCATCTTCGGCGGGACTCCTCAGGAGTTTGGCACCGTTGCTTCCTGGTTTCCGGATGCGGCCGCATTCGAACTGAACCTCTCCTGTCCGCACGCGGAAGGATACGGGGCATCCATAGGGATCAATCCCCGTGTCGTCAGGGAATGCACCGAGATCGTAAAAACATACAATAAACCTGTCTGGGTCAAACTCACCCCCAACGTAACCGACATCAAAATAATTGGAAAAGCCGCAGAAGAAGGCGGGGCCGATGCGATTGTCGCAGTAAATACCGTAAAAGCTCTGCGGATATCCACCGAACTCCGCCGCCCTGTTCTGGGTAACTGCTTTGGCGGACTCTCCGGCAAAGCGATCTTCCCGATCGCTGTTCGAAGCGTCTACGATCTGTATGATGCCGTTGATATCCCGATCATCGGCTGCGGCGGGGTGTCGACCGCAGACAATGTGCTCGAGATGATGATGGCAGGCGCCTCTGCTGTTGAGATCGGTAGCGCGATTTACGACTCAATCAATGTATTTTCGGAAATAGCTGCCGACCTTTACTCCGAAGACGGGATACCCGCAGAGGAGATCGTGGGGTGCGCCCATGTCTGAAATGCCGGAAATCGTCACGATCACAACAGTCGTCAATGAAACGCCAACGGTGAAAACATTCGTCTTCGACAAACTCTTTGCATTCAGACCCGGTCAGTTCTGCATGGTCTGGATCCCGGGAGTCGATGAGATCCCGATGGCATTTTCTGCCGCTAACTCCATCACCGTCATGAAAGTCGGGGATGCCACAGAAGCCCTCTTCTCACTGAAAGCCGGAGATAAACTTGGCATCCGCGGTCCATTCGGAAACGGTTTTTCGCCGAGCGGCAAAGTACTGGCGATCGGCGGAGGGATCGGGGTCACTCCGCTCTTTACTCTCGCAGCATCAGGCGAGGTCGACACGTTTATTCTCGAGGCGATAACCCGCGAAGAGCTTGTCTTTGCTGATGATCTTGCAAAAGTCAGCGACATCAACATCGCCACGGATGACGGTACCTTTGGGTTCCACGGATTTGTGACCGGAAGCCTTGATCAGATCGATGTCGTATCCTACGATACGATCTGTGGCTGCGGTCCCGAGACGATGATGCAAGGGATCTGTGACCGTCTGGTCGCAAATGGCATCGAAAACCGCGGTCAGTGTTCGATGCACCGTGACATGCAATGCGCTGTAGGTGTCTGCGGATCCTGCTGTATTGATGATCACGGCCTTAGAGTCTGCAAAGACGGACCGGTATTTACCGGGGATCTGATAAAAACAGGAGAGTTCGCACACTATCACCGCGGACCAAGCGGGAGGAAAGAGTAATGAAATCGGAAGTCCACGTCATCACCTGCCCAAAATGCGTGGCAAAACAGGAGTTCACGCTCTACAAAAGTATCAACGCATCGAACCACGACATTCGCGAGAAATTCCTCGACGGATTACTGACAACGCTCGTCTGCAATAACTGCGGCTTTTCCGGGGCCGTTGAATATCCGATCATTTATCATGACCTGAACGAAAAGTTTTCCCTCTATTTCCAGCCGGATTCAACCGACCGCACAGTAGACCTGCCGAATGTTTTGCCCGCGCATCTTCTCTCAGAGATCAGAATGCGGCTGGTCCACACGCAGGATGATATGCGCGAGAAGATCTTCATCTTCCGTGACAAACTGGATGACCGGATTATTGAACTCGTGAAGGATTCCATCCTCCGTGAAATGGAGGCAAAAAAGGAAAAGATCATCCCTGATGCTCTGTATTATGCCGAGGACCGTTTCGCCTGCGAAGGCCGATCGCTGATCTTCGTGCCGCGTCTTGGAACGGAGTATCTTGATCCGATCAAGATCCCCTTCGAGACGTATGAGAAGATCAAAATGCTTATACACGGAATATGGGAACGTCCGGTGGAAGGATATACTGTTGTCGATAAAGAGTGGATCAGCATATGATCCCCGATGAAGATGTTGTAGTCTGTCCGGTCTGCGAACATGAACAGACAATTACGATCTGCCCGTCGGTGAACGTGACGACCGACACCGAGAGGCGGGAAAAGGTCCTGAGCGGGGAGCTGTTCGAGTTTACCTGCGATAAGTGCGGTTTCGCCGGATATGCGGGATATCCGTTCGTGTATGAGGATAAGGAAACGAACGGTGGCTTTCTGATCTATCTCGAACCAGACTGTGAAGATCGCGAGGTCGGGATCGAAGGCGATATCGCCGATCAGGTGATCTATCACGAACGACCTATGAGGCTTGTACCGGATATGAACTCCCTGAAAGACAAGATATTCATCTTCGAAGCATGACTCGACGACCGCGTGATTGAGCTTTTTAATGCCCGGATGTTTAACAAGATGCAGGATGACGATCCTGAGAAGATTCCTGACGAACTTACATGTACCAAGCGCGCCGAGATCGACGGCGAGGATATGCTGTTGTTTGCAGCGTTCCGCAATGAAGAGCTTCTGGGAACGTTGGGGATGCCATATTCTTTGTATCAGACCTGTGTTCTTTCCGGCGAACCGATCTGGTATGTACCCGTAACCGAGTGCGCGGCGATTGATCAACAGTGGATCATGGAGCGTCTCGGAGATGAAAAAGAAACGGAAGAGTAATCTGGGGATGTTGAGGGATCATATCCCTGTATGATTTTTTTCCGAAAAAAGTCCGGCACTCGCTGCATTCATTATCATGCAGTGATATGATTCTGTCACACTTCCCACATATCCATTTACTCCGCTCTGCGGCAAGAAATGCGACCAGACCATGTTCCCTGACTTGGATGCTGTTTTCGATCAGGCTCTGATTATATCTGTCCCGATATCTTTTATCCATCTTTTGAATCAGTTTACAGGGAAAATGTTTGCATGAAAAACAGTATTGTATTCCTTTTTCCTTAACACAGCTTTGAATCCTGCAGGACTTGCACCCCTCGGATTTGCCGTCTGTATCCTGAAAGCACCCGCCGCAGGATTTTTTTGAGACACAATGCCGGTAACAGACCATACAGTTCATTCCACAGGGGGCAAACATGGTCGTTGGTATTGTATCAGGCATTCTCATAGATCACACACCTTCCAAAGTAATACTATTTTTCAGGAAATACATAAAACCCTCATACGCGCATCCGGCAGTCGGTCTAAATGAATATTGCAATGTATGTCTCGATTTTGGATCGTTTTACAAGACCGCAAAAATACACTATTATATTAGTGGATAAACACGATACAACGACCTTGGAAAAATCAGAAAAGAACATCTCAGAAAACCGATGCCTGTTCCTTCACCGCCGCTAAACTGGTTATGGGAACAGGCTTTATTTACTATGCACTGTGA
>NIZU01000079.1 GCA_003315675.1 Methanocorpusculum sp. MCE | reverse complement strand
GGGGGGGCGTGAGGGGGTAGGGATGTAGCCAATCTTCCTTAAATCATGATTCGCGTTAAAAAAATGGGTTGATAGATATTCTCAGATATTTTGTCTGGTAGCCCCCGGAAAAATTCAGATCCACTAAATTTGTTCGTTGACACATTTTCACCAGAATATTTAAACAGTAAAAATGCAGATATTGCAGTTTACTTGGGTGGTAATGACATAACAAGTGGTAATGATGCAACTGCTCAAGGTATGGCTTTTGGATATGGTTTTTATGGAAATGTGACTTACCATAATATATGTCGCTATGCATGGTGTCAAATGGTGGAAGATACGGAACCAGCATGGGGACCCATATATGATGGATCGGAACATGCTAGAACCTATTGTGTTACTCACGAATTAGGACATATATTCAATGCAAATCATGAAGATTCAGAGGGTACTAACAGAGCGTATTTTTGGTTTGAGTTACTTTCTCCAATGAAACGTACTGTTATGTGGAGCGGTTATTTTGGACCATTTAGCAGTACCTCAGAATTTTCATCCTCGAATTCAGGTTATCATGGAGATAATACGCATGATAATGCAGGAGCTATTAGAGCTGTAAAACATAATATCGCAGCCCTTGTTTGAACAAACTTACACTCAATGCAAGTTAGAATTACCTTAAATTTTCTCATATTACCAAGAACGTTCAGGACTGAGACTGATGGCAGATAAAACTACAGAGAACAAAAAAAGACCAAACCTCGGTATTGTGATTATATGCATCATATTTTTTGTGTCGGCGGTCCTTCTATCGCCGATACTAATCTCGTCTATACTTGGAGAGATTGATGCATTTTATACGGATGCATTTGGCGGACATCAGATAAATTTAGGGTATTCATCATATCCAAATGATCCTCCCGGCAGCACATTTTCATGGAAAAACTGGAGTGGTGAAGTAATTACCATAACTGAAGAAGACTTCAAAAAATATCCGCCATTAAAGGAACTCTTCCTCAACATAAATTACAGCATCAATAAATCCGAAGCTCTTGAGAAAATGACCTTTATCAGTCGGGCAGGTATGAACTCGGTGCCGATAGGTACTGGAAAGATGTATGATGAAATTAAATCCCAATATGCCGATAATAAAGTTATGTATTGGAATGGTGAATATTATAGACTCTTAATGGTGAATTCATAATCATTTCTGAGTTTCACTTACCGAACCTAGGTTATCATAAGTATTGATATATGATGTCGATATTCACCGTTATCTAGATTATGTTTGGTCTCGCAGTAGGATTTTTTAGGATCCGGGTGTACATGAAATCTAAAGATAATGGAATTGAGATGGGAGAAGCTGGGTCCGAAAATAAAAAATTCTGAGATATGAAAGAACGAATCGAAAATTACATTCTGACAAATTTCTCCCTCTCCTCTATTTTATCACTATTTGTCTCACGATTTCGACGGATACACTCTGCATTGGATTCTATGCTCAATGTATTGATAAGAGATGAGGGAGATGGTGTAATTGTAGATCATAGGAACCATCTGCACGATCGTAATTAGATTTCATACACCTTGCCTGATCATGACTGAACAAACCAAAAACACAAAAGCAAGCGTCATCTGCATGGCACTCATCTATCTGGTGCCGCTATGCATTTTATCGGCAGATTTCTCATTGAATATATCTTTGCCAAACACCGTCACCGACGGACTGTTTGCGAGTCTGATGTTTCTTCTGCCGATCGCAGCCCTGATTGGGGTGCTAACGTATAGGAAAACGCTCGGCAGAGAAAACACGACATGGGTCACGGTCCTTATAATTGCCCTTGTTCTTTTGCTCGTCATCAACATCGGAATGGGCATCACAAATATCATCGACGGAACCATCAATTCTCCGGCAATGCTGACGAATTTTTTGCGAACATCGATGTGGGTCACCGTCCTCTATTTCGTCCTGATCCTTGCCCCCCTCTTCTCCCTTGTTGTCCCAAGATTTTGCGAAGGACAAAAACCGCAGAAGATCCTGTCGCGAGTTTCGAAAGGGTTTGCCGTATTCAGCATCTTCTATCTGATCTATGCTATGTATAGCGGCATATCAGGAGATGCATACGATGTTGTTGTCGTTGGCATGCCTCCTGCTTATCCCTGGTATATATCCCCGATGTTTATGTTGAGCCTTAACATAATCTGGGTCGTTTTCGGTCTCGCGGTTGGATTCTGTATGATTTGGCTGTGTCGAAAATCTGAAAATGATGTATGCATGCGTACCGAATGTGATGAAAAATGAACAAAGACCCAAATCACGCGAAAAAATATGGGTATATATTATTGGTAGTTCTCATTTTCTTACTTTTCATACTATTTGCCACTCTTATGGTGGAATCCACCGGTATCTTGGACAGTAAATCAATGATATTAACCTATTCATCATATCCTGAAAAACCGATCAACCACGTATGGAACGAATCCGGATATGCGATATTGAATATTACTGATGATGATTTCGAAAAATATCCTGAGATAAAGGAGTTGTTTCTTACGAGGGATACCAGTATAAAAAAATCGGACCCTAGAACAGATAACCCTGTATTGAATAGTGCCCAGGAAAGAGGATACCCCCTCTACATCGCCGATATCAGCAAAAAAGATGCTTTCTTAAAAGCAGGCATACAGGTCGCCGGCTCGGTCGAGGATATGATCCGGAAGGCGGATATTGTCGTCGACGCAACGCCCGGAGGAGTCGGCGAAGGAAACAAAGCCCTCTACGAAAAGTACCAGAAAAAAGCCATCTGGGAAGGGGGAGAGGAGCATGAAGTCGCAGGATTTTCCTTCAACGCATCCTGTAATTACGAGCAGGCGATCGGCAGACAGTATGCACGTGTCGTTTCCTGCAATACCACCGGCCTTTGCCGGATCATCAAACTCATCGACTCCGTCTTCGGCGTGAAAAAAGTCCGGGCGACGATGGTTCGCCGGGGAGGAGATCCCGGAGACATCAAACGCGGACCGATCGATGCGATCGTTTTGAATCCGGTTACGATCCCGTCCCACCACGGTCCGGACGTGCAGAGCGTTCTGCCGCATATCAATATCATCACCTCCGCAATGATCGTTCCGACAACCCTCATGCATATGCATTTCATCAATATGGAACTGAAAAACCCGGCAACCAAAGAGCAGGTCATCGAGCTGATCAAAGCCCACTCCCGTCTCGGCCTTATCGAGAAGAGCACGGGGATCACGAGCACAGCCCAGCTGAAAGAGTTCACCTCCGATCTGCTCCGTCCAAGAGGCGACCTTTGGGAGAACGGAATCTTTGCCGACTCACTCTCGGTTCTCGACGGAACCGACCTCTATTTGTTCCAGGCGATCCATCAGGAAGCCGATGTCGTTGTGGAAACCGTGGACTGTATCCGGGCAATGGCCGGCAATGTAAAAACCGCCATGGAATCGATTTCGATCACGAACAAGGCTGTTGGTCTGACGGCCATCCGCTGACTTTTTTTTATGGATCTTCCAGTACCGAGTAATGACGGAACGTATCACGAGTTTGGCGGCGCTCCGATCTATGAAAAACGGTTCAAAACGGTCGGGCCGTTCAGGTTCCCAGGTCTTGCCGCGGTTACTGACGAATCGGGAGCCTATCATATCGATTTTTCAGGCAGCCCGCTTTATGAAGATAGATACGCCTGGCCAGGGGATTTTTCCTATGACTGTGCGGTGGTCAAAACGGCAGACGGCGAGTATTTCCACATCAATGAAGAGGGAAAACGGATCGGGCACAACAACTATCTATATGCCGAGGAATTTTCCGAAGGGGCGGCGGTGATCTACCGGAAAAATTACGGAGCCACCCACATCACGACAGGAGGCGAGATGCTTTACGGGGACTGGTACTTCGATGCCCGAAGATTCGTCAACGGCGAAGCACTCGTCAGAGACGAGGACGGCTGGCTCGTTATCGATATGACGGGAAAGGAGATTCACCGGGCCGACCCGCCCGATGATGAATATCCTATTTCAGGAATGGTCAGATTCATCGGAACGGAGAGCCCGATTCCCACTATCCTGAAGATGACCGAGTGGGATGCGGCGGTCGTTCTCGTCAGGCACGCCGAACGGGAGCCGTTCATCAAAGGAGAGCCGGGGTCCCACAAAAAACTCACGATCCGGGGAGAGCGGGCGGCACTGACCTTTGGCGAAAGAATCGGAGGCCGGCGGGTCAAAGCGTATGCAAGCCCGATGTTTCGGTGCATGCGTACCGCCGAGCTGATCCTTGCAGGAGCAAAAGAGCCTGAACATGTCTGCGCAAACGATTTTCTCGGGGACCCGGGGGCATACATCTTCGATGACGACCTGACCCGCGGTTTCTATGTGAAAAATCCGACCAAGACTGTGGCTCTTGAATATATCAGAACAGGCACGCTGCCCGGTCATTATCCGATCAGAGAGGGAACAGAGAGACTGCTGAGCTTTCTGAAAAGTACGGCATTTCAGGACGGCATCACGGTCTGCGTGACCCATGATGTGTTTCTTTGCGCATTTGTATCTACGCTGACCGGGTATGATTTCACTGATGACTGGACAGGTTTCCTGGACGGATGTATTTTATTCAGAAAAAAAGAAACATGGTACCTCTGGTGGAGAGGTAAGGAGACAAAAGTATGAAGTTTATATGCCCGTTAATCGTAGTTGATGATATCGAAGCATCGAAAAAGTTCTATACCGAGGTTCTTGGTCAGGAAATAACCATGGATTTCGGGGCAAACGTCACGTTCGACGAGTCGTTTGCGATTCAGTCGAAGAGTTCCTGGACAGGGTTTATCGATAAACCCGATTCCGAGATCCGGTATCAGGGAAATGACGGCGAACTCTACTTCGAGGAGGAGGAGTTCGATGCATTCATCGAGCGCCTCAAGAAGTACGAGGTGAAGTACGTCCACACAGTGATCGAACATGCCTGGGGTCAGAGGGTCGTCAGATTCTATGATCCGGACATGCACATCGTCGAAGTGGGCGAGAGCATGATGAACGTCTGCCGCAGATTCAAGGAACAGGGCATGACCGTTGAAGAGATCGTCGCGAAAACGATGTTCCCGGAAGATATCGTGGAGATGTTTCTGGCGGAGTAAGACTCTGGATTCCAGGACTTGCCGCAGGTTCAATGTCCTTTTGAATGAAGGATTTACGGCATATCATCTCTATTTTTTAATGACGCGAGCGTCAGAATTCCTGCTGTCACGCCAATCACTGCCCATATGCCATAACCGATGAGTAATACCCAGATCGAATAATTCCATATGTCTTTTATCAGGTTAAGTGATGTATCATACTGCTGAACGCTGCGAGAGATGCCGTAGTACACATATGTCATTCCTAAACCGGCAATGCCAAGACAGATACCTGATGTTTTCGCAGAAACTGCCTTTTTCGAAGATTCCCCCCTAAGCATAAATGCCGCCGGACAGTAGAGGGGCGTTAAAATCAGCGAGATGTCGAAGAGAGAGAAGGAAAATAGCCGCAGTACTTCTGGAAATGAACGGGGATTTCCGATGACCACCAAGCATACGGATAGACCAAGAATGAGAACAACTGCCGTTATTATCAGTATGCAGGGAAGTTTTTGCAGCGTGTGAAGGCGCAGACCTTGTATCGCCCCGGCAAACGGGAGGAGGAGAAGGGAGACCGAGAGTACCGCAAGGAGAGATATGCCGAAAAGGAATGCCGGAGCAAGGCTGCCGGAAATTGCAGGATAATAATATTGCGTGACTAAAATATACAGCAGCCATACAGATACCGGCAAAAAATAGATGAGTGCAATGCAGACGGCACTTCTTTGGGTGTTTTTGGTTTGTTCAGTCATGGTTCCCGACGGGCAGTATAACGTTGAATGTTGATTTCATTAGAGGGGGTTTCCCTGACAGAATCACGACATGATCTGGGCGACGAGAAGGACAACGCCGGAGGCAATCACACTCAGGATAAATAAAATACACACGGCAGATACAACGCCTAATACAACACCTAATGCTATTTTCGTAACATCTTTGGAAAACTCTTTATCGTTCATCATGATGTGTTCTCGTACATTTCATTATAGGCCGGTTTTTACACCACCATAACTATACCTTCTTCCTCATCTATTATCAATACATTGAGCATAGATTCCAATGTTGAGTATATCTGTTGAACAGGCCCGTGAATAGTGCGGGAAAAAGAAAACAGGTCAACATCTATACGTAACAAATAATGAGGGGGATGATGATAGAGTCAAGGCGTCTATTTTCCACTCGATCCATTGAAGAGCTAAAAAAGTTATGAATACGGGATGCCTGCCTGATAATACTCTCCTTCCCAGTAGAGAATTTTGTGAATGCAGTATTTTTCCCGGATCTCATCGATTCGTTGTCGAGTCAGAACCTGGACACTATTCAATACAGGGTTATCTGTTCTAGGGTCCGATTTTTTTATACTGGTATCCCTCGTAAGAAACAACTCCTTTATCTCAGGATATTTTTCGAAATCATCATCAGTAATATTCAATATCGCATATCCGGATTCGTTCCATACGTGGTTGATCGGTTTTTCAGGATATGATGAATAGGTTAATATCATTGATTTACTGTCCAAGATACCGGTGGATTCCACCATAAGAGTGGCAAATAGTATGAAAAGTAAGAAAATGAGAACTACCAATAATATATACCCATATTTTTTCGCGTGATTTGGGTCTTTGTTCATTTTTCATCACATTCGGTACGCATGCATACATCATTTTCAGATTTTCGACACAGCCAAATCATACAGAATCCAACCGCGAGACCGAAAACGACCCAGATTATGTTAAGGCTCAACATAAACATCGGGGATATATACCAGGGATAAGCAGGAGGCATGCCAACGACAACAACATCGTATGCATCTCCTGATATGCCGCTATACATAGCATAGATCAGATAGAAGATGCTGAATACGGCAAACCCTTTCGAAACTCGCGACAGGATCTTCTGCGGTTTTTGTCCTTCGCAAAATCTTGGGACAACAAGGGAGAAGAGGGGGGCAAGGATCAGGACGAAATAGAGGACGGTGACCCACATCGATGTTCGCAAAAAATTCGTCAGCATTGCCGGAGAATTGATGGTTCCGTCGATGATATTTGTGATGCCCATTCCGATGTTGATGACGAGCAAAAGAACAAGGGCAATTATAAGGACCGTGACCCATGTCGTGTTTTCTCTGCCGAGCGTTTTCCTATACGTTAGCACCCCAATCAGGGCTGCGATCGGCAGAAGAAACATCAGACTCGCAAACAGTCCGTCGGTGACGGTGTTTGGCAAAGATATATTCAATGAGAAATCTGCCGATAAAATGCATAGCGGCACCAGATAGATGAGTGCCATGCAGATGACGCTTGCTTTTGTGTTTTTGGTTTGTTCAGTCATGATCAGGCAAGGTGTATGAAATCTAATTACGATCGTGCAGATGGTTCCTATGATCTACAATTACACCATCTCCCTCATCTCTTATCAATACATTGAGCATAGAATCCAATGCAGAGTGTATCCGTCGAAATCGTGAGACAAATAGTGATAAAATAGAGGAGAGGGAGAAATTTGTCAGAATGTAATTTTCGATTCGTTCTTTCATATCTCAGAATTTTTTATTTTCGGACCCAGCTTCTCCCATCTCAATTCCATTATCTTTAGATTTCATGTACACCCGGATCCTAAAAAATCCTACTGCGAGACCAAACATAATCTAGATAACGGTGAATATCGACATCATATATCAATACTTATGATAACCTAGGTTCGGTAAGTGAAACTCAGAAATGATTATGAATTCACCATTAAGAGTCTATAATATTCACCATTCCAATACATAACTTTATTATCGGCATATTGGGATTTAATTTCATCATACATCTTTCCAGTACCTATCGGCACCGAGTTCATACCTGCCCGACTGATAAAGGTCATTTTCTCAAGAGCTTCGGATTTATTGATGCTGTAATTTATGTTGAGGAAGAGTTCCTTTAATGGCGGATATTTTTTGAAGTCTTCTTCAGTTATGGTAATTACTTCACCACTCCAGTTTTTCCATGAAAATGTGCTGCCGGGAGGATCATTTGGATATGATGAATACCCTAAATTTATCTGATGTCCGCCAAATGCATCCGTATAAAATGCATCAATCTCTCCAAGTATAGACGAGATTAGTATCGGCGATAGAAGGACCGCCGACACAAAAAATATGATGCATATAATCACAATACCGAGGTTTGGTCTTTTTTTGTTCTCTGTAGTTTTATCTGCCATCAGTCTCAGTCCTGAACGTTCTTGGTAATATGAGAAAATTTAAGGTAATTCTAACTTGCATTGAGTGTAAGTTTGTTCAAACAAGGGCTGCGATATTATGTTTTACAGCTCTAATAGCTCCTGCATTATCATGCGTATTATCTCCATGATAACCTGAATTCGAGGATGAAAATTCTGAGGTACTGCTAAATGGTCCAAAATAACCGCTCCACATAACAGTACGTTTCATTGGAGAAAGTAACTCAAACCAAAAATACGCTCTGTTAGTACCCTCTGAATCTTCATGATTTGCATTGAATATATGTCCTAATTCGTGAGTAACACAATAGGTTCTAGCATGTTCCGATCCATCATATATGGGTCCCCATGCTGGTTCCGTATCTTCCACCATTTGACACCATGCATAGCGACATATATTATGGTAAGTCACATTTCCATAAAAACCATATCCAAAAGCCATACCTTGAGCAGTTGCATCATTACCACTTGTTATGTCATTACCACCCAAGTAAACTGCAATATCTGCATTTTTACTGTTTAAATATTCTGGTGAAAATGTGTCAACGAACAAATTTAGTGGATCTGAATTTTTCCGGGGGCTACCAGACAAAATATCTGAGAATATCTATCAACCCATTTTTTTAACGCGAATCATGATTTAAGGAAGATTGGCTACATCCCTACCCCCTCACGCCCCCCC
>NIZU01000078.1 GCA_003315675.1 Methanocorpusculum sp. MCE | reverse complement strand
GTGAGGGGAGGGGATTATACAGCACGACTCCGGAACATATGCCTCCTGATCACCAAAAATATCTGACGTGGAATGGTGATCGTTTCAGAAAATGGGGCCGACATATTGGAGAGAATACATGTAATGGTGTTGATTTCTTTCTTACCAATCCAAAGATTGAACAGCAGGGATACAAAGCCTGTATGGCTTTGCTGAAGCTTTCTGATAAGTATTCCCAGAAAAAACTTGAGGAGGCGTGTAAACGTGTTCTATCTTACACCGGAAAACCAAGTCTGAAAGGCGTGCAGGCTGTTTTGAAAAGCGGGATAATAGGGTTGAAATCAGTTGATATGCCGGATAAACCGGTTACGTCGAAGTATGGGATTACGCGCGGTCCGCATTATTATCAGAGGAATGATGACTGATGCTTACTGAAGAGACCATAACCAAACTCAATGAACTCCGATTGTATCAGATGGCAGAAGTATTTCGTAAATTCCAGGTGGATGCAAATTCTTCGGCACTTTCCTTTGAAGAACGTCTCGGAATTATGGTTGATCAGGAGTGGTCAGTTCGCAAGAGTAAGAAATTGTCACGCCTCTGTAAGTCGGCTGGCTATGTTTTTCCCCATGCATGTATCGAAGATATCAGGTATGATTCCACGCGCCGTCTGGATAAGACGATGATTGCAAAGTTGTCAGCATGTACGTTTATCCAAAAGGCAGATAATGTAATCATTCTCGGGGCTACAGGAACAGGGAAGAGTTATCTGAGTTGTGCGATCGGGATAGCTGCCAATCGTAATTTTTATACGGTGAAATACATAAGACTTCCTGACCTGTTTTCTGATCTGGCAGTTGCCAGAGCCGAAGGGACGTATAAGCAGGTTATTCGTGAGTTTCAGAGTGTAAGACTTTTGATTTTGGATGAGTGGCTGCTCTTTCCTTTAACAGCAACGGAAGCACGTGATGTGATGGAGATTGTTGAGGCGAGATATGATCGAGGGTCAACTGTTTTCTGTTCACAGTTTCAGGTCGAGGGGTGGTATGAAAAAATTGGGGAGGCGACATTTGCCGATGCAATTTGTGATAGGGTCGTTCATAATGCTTATACGATTGTTCTTGAGGGGGAGTCTATGAGAAAGATTCTGGGAGTAAAGAAGTAATACGTGGAATTATTCCCACGTTCTATTTTTCATACGGATATGGGGGTATGTCATGTGCGGAATTCTTGTATCATTTCAGCGGACTTGTTGTGTCATGGTGAGCGGAATGGGTGTGTCATATGGGACGTAATATTCACGCTTCCCGGGATATATGTCAGTTCTCCGGTTAATGCTGTATTTATTGTATCGGGGGAACCTTCGTAGGGAGCTGCAAGGATAATGACTTTTCCGATATTTTCGTTCCCGTAACGGTTCAGATAAGCTGAAACGATCAGCCCGCCGAGACTGTGTGCGATTAGATCAACTTTGGCTTTCTCGGTTATATTCTGGATGTTTTGAATCTGCTTATGCAGCAACTCGGCGGAATTTGATACAGACTGCCGGCCTGATCATACAGCCGGCTGCCCATTATGCCGGGTATGAAAATAATGGGGAATTTTGTAGTTTCGGATCGTGTTTCTGTCATAATATCGGAGGTATTCACCAAAACGATGAATGGTCAGTGAGATCTCCAGATCTCGTACGAGTGAATGTGTGGTTATTTGGGGTAATGAATATATCCTGTGGTTCTGGAAAGATATTGTTATAGTTCATAAGTATTGTTTTATCATAATCATACAATATATTTTTTCGATTGAATATATTTTTAAAGATAACTATTGTGTCATCATTGATTAGTCTTATTATCTATCCTGCCGACATGTATGTGGTACAAAATCATGAAGGCTGTCTTAGGACTTGAAGATGGGACAATTATCACCGGAACCGGCTTTGGCGTTGAAGGCTGCGCATCCGGCGAACTGGTTGTCACCCTTGTATCTACAGGATACATGGAAGCCCTTAGTGACCCGAGTGTTTCCGGACAACTACTGATGTTCGGCTATCCACTTGTTGGAAACTACGGAGCAAACAAAGATCAGCTCCAGCATGACAAAGTTCACGCTGCGGGAACAATTGTGCGTGAAATCTGCGTTCATCCAAAACACCAGCCGACACTTGGCGAATTCTTTGAGGATAACGGCCTTATGGGAATCGAAGGTGTTGACACGCGGATGCTCACCATAAAACTGCGTGAACAGGGCGTCATGCGTGCGACCCTCATCACCGGTTCTGATGACGGATACAAAGCCGTCACCCTGGCTCAAACCGCTCAGATTCAGGAAACCCGCGAACTCATTCCCGGTGTAACCTGCCAGGCTCCCTATCGCATCGAAGGAAAAGGTAAAAAAATTGCCGTCCTCGATCTAGGATGCAGAAAATCGGTGTTCACCAGTCTGAAAAACCGCGGAGCCGACATCTATGTCTACCCGTACGGAACTCCGGTTGATGTGATCATGGCAGACAAACCAAATGCGCTCTTCTTAACGAACGGCCCGGGTTATCCGTTTGCCGCACCAAAAGCAATCTCCTGCGTCAAAGATATCCTTGGAACCATCACGGTACACGGAATCTGCATGGGTGCGGAAATTATTGCCGCCGCTCTCGGCGGTCAGGTTGAGAAACTCAAACTTGGTCACCGCGGAGCGAGCCAGCCGGTTAAATTCTCAGACGGTACGGTTGCCGTAACTTTCCAGGGACACGGCTACGCAGTAGTCGCCGACAGTCTTCCTGAAGGCTGTGAAGTAAACTGTGTCAATGCAAACGACGGCACCGTCGAGGGCTTTGTCAACAACGACCTCGGCGTGTACTGTGTACAGTTCCATCCGGAACACGATGGAATCTACGACGGCGTGGAAAAACCAATTTACGATATCATGTACAGAGGAATCCCAGATGCCTAAAAACACCTCACTTAAGAAAGTCCTGCTCATCGGATCAGGACCGATCCAGATCGGACAGGCTGCCGAGTTTGACTACGCAGGAAGCCAGGCATGTAAAGCTGTGCGTGAAGAGGGCATCGAAGTTGTGTTAGTCAACTCCAACCCGGCTACGATCCAGACCGACCCTGAAACTGCGGATAAAGTCTATGTTGAACCGCTGAAAGCGGATATCATTGCTGAAATCATCAAGAAGGAAAAGCCCGACGGTATTCTTTCCGGTATGGGCGGTCAGACCGGTCTGAACCTCACGGCAGAACTCTATGAAATGGGTGCCCTTGAGGGCGTGCAGATTCTTGGAACGCCGCTTGAAGCTATCTATCATGGTGAAGACCGTGATCTCTTCAAGAAACTCATGCTCGAGATCGGCGAACCGATTCCGAAAAGTTTCATCTTAACCAAAATCGAGCAGCTCGAACAGGCATACGAAGAAGTCGGTCTCCCCGCAATTATTCGTCCGGCATACACGCTTGGCGGAGCCGGCGGAGGGGTCGCAAACACCAAAGAGGGACTCAGAACGATCGTCGAACATGGTCTCACCAAGTCCCGTGTTCACCAGGTCCTGATCGAAGAGTCGGTCAAAGGCTGGAACGAGATCGAGTTCGAGGTCATGCGTGATGCGGCAGACACCTGTATCATCATCTGCGGTATGGAAAACGTCGATCCGATGGGAGTCCACACCGGAGAGTCCGTTGTTGTCGCCCCTATTCTGTCCCTCACCTCTGATGAGTTTGGAATCATGCGCCGGGCCGCAATCAAAATCATCCGTGCGCTCAACGTGCAGGGCGGATGCAACATCCAGTTTGCCTTCGACAACGGCGACTACCGTGTCATTGAAGTCAACCCGCGTGTCTCGCGTTCCTCGGCACTTGCCTCGAAAGCGACCGGTTACCCGATCGCCCGAGTGGCTGCAAAAGTCGCCATCGGTCTGCACCTCGACGAGATCATGAACACGGTTACCGGCTGCACGCCGGCCTGCTTCGAGCCGGCGGTCGATTATGTCGTGGTCAAAGTATCCAGATGGCCTTTCGACAAGTTCAAGACCGCCGACCGGACCCTCACCACTTCGATGAAAAGTACCGGCGAGGTCATGGCAATCGGCCGTACCGTTGAGGAAGGATTCAAGAAAGCTCTCCGCTCGCTTGATACGGATATCTATCGGCACACTGATTTGAACGAGATCAGAATGATCCTCTCCCGCCCGACCGATGAGAGATTCCCGACTCTCTTCGATGCCTTCCGCCTTGGAATGACCGTCAAAGAAGTCTACGACCTGACCCAGATCGAGCCGTTCTTCTTAGAGAAGATCCAGAACGTCGTGGACATCGAACTTGAGCTCCGCGACCACCCCACAGAAGAGCTTGTCAAGACCTCCAAGAAGTTTGGATTCTCCAACGCTGAGATCCGCGAGCTAACTGGCTGGAACATCTACAAGATCGAGAGTCTTGTCGGCCTTCCGACCTACAAGATGGTCGACACCTGCTCTGCCGAGTTCCCGGCAAAGACGCCCTATTACTACTCCACTTGGGAGCAGGAGTGCGAACTTACTCAGTCCGACAGGAAAAAGGTCCTCATTCTTGGTTCCGGTGCAATCCGTATCGGTCAGGGAATCGAGTTCGATTATTGTACGGTTCACGCAGTCAAGTCCCTGCGTGAGGAAGGCATTGAGGTCCATATCTTAAATAACAACCCTGAGACGGTTTCAACCGACTTCGATACCTCGGACCGTCTCTACTTCGAACCGATGCAGCTTGAGGATGTCGTCAATATCCTGAGAAAAGGCGATTATGACGGTGTTATGGTCCAGTTCGGCGGTCAGAACTCCGTGAACCTTGCCATCCCAATTCAGGAAGAAATCAAACTCTTCGGTCTGAAGACCAAGGTCCTTGGAACGAGCCCCGACAATATGGATGTTGCCGAAGACAGAAACCGGTTCAGCGTTCTGTTAGATCAGAACAACATCCCGTCACCGGCAAACGGTTCTGCCTACTCCGAAAAGGAAGCCTATGCAATTGCCAACAAGATCGGATACCCGGTCTTAGTTAGACCAAGCTACGTCCTCGGTGGCCGTGCAATGGAACTGGTTCACGATGAACTCGAACTCCAGACCTACATTAAAGAGGCTGTTCGTGTTTCAAACACCCACCCGGTCTTAATCGACAGATATCTCGACAATGCAACCGAGCTGGATGTGGACGCGGTTTCAGATGGAGAAACAGTTCTTATCGGCGGTGTGATGGAACACATCGAAGAAGCCGGTGTTCACTCTGGAGATTCGGCATGTGTCATCCCAACCCAGACCCTCACCCCCGAGCAGATCGCAACCGTCAAAGACTACACGAGAAAGATTGCTCTCTCCCTCGGCGTAGTTGGTCTGATCAACATCCAGTATGCTATCCACAAAGGAACGGTCTATGTTCTTGAGGCAAACCCGCGTGCAAGCAGAACAGTTCCGTTCGTCTCGAAGGCAACCGGTCTCCCGCTTGCAAAGATCGCGGCAAAACTCATTCTTGGAAAGAAGCTTGCAGACCTTGGCTATCAGGAGAAAGAAATCAGTCATGTAGCGGTCAAAGAAGTTCTTCTTCCGTTCTCCAGACTGCCGGGCGTCGATCCGATCCTCGGTCCGGAGATGAAGAGTACTGGTGAAGTCATCGGTATCGATTACGACTTCGGCAGAGCATTCTACAAAGCAAGCCAGGCAGCTGACAACACCATCCCCCTGAAAGGAAACGTCTTCATCTCAGTTACCAATGATCAGAAGACTGAGATTCTGCCGATTGCCCGCAAGCTCTACGATCTCGGTTTCTCGCTCTATGGTACGGAAGGTACGGTCAAGTTCCTCGCTCAGAACGATATCCCCATGAACCTTGTCAGAAAGGTTCAGGAAGGTTCACCGAACATTCTGGATATGATCCGGGCACTGGATGTGCATCTCCTCATCAACACACCCGGCGATAAAAATGCACGGGCAGATCACCTGCAGATCATGCGGGCAAGCATCGACTACTCGATCCCCTACATCACGACCATCTTCGGAGCAGAGGCCGCAGTGCAGGCAATCGAGTCGATGAAGACCAACAAGATCACCGTCGAACCGCTGAGTCACTACCACAGCTAATCCCCCCCTATTTTATCTGGTCATCAGCACAAATACCGACGTCAGTACCGAAAGTACGAGGCAAAGACCAAAACCTGTTTGATATCCCGCAAATGTTATTATAATTCCGCTGATAAGAGGGCCCGATGTATGGCCTATATCCATAATTGAGGACAGGGCCCCGAGAGATGCGCCGAGTTCATTCTTTTTTGCGGTATTTGCCGCATACACATTGGTGGCTACCGTGGAAAGCGACATATCGATCCCAAAAATACAGCTAAGAACCAGCAGAATCCAGAAGTTTATTGTCAAACCCATGATTCCAAGCGAGAGGCCTGTTACGAGCATACCAACTGCGATCTGTTTTTTGGGATTTCCTGTGTCCGCACGTCTGCCGAAAAATGGTTTTGTAAGTGCGATGACCACCACCTGCACGGCAAAAATGACCCCCGTCTGCCATGCCGGAACGCCGATCAGCAGCAGATAGACCGGCAAAAATGTTTCAAACGTCCCAAAACAGAAGTAGGTAATCATCTCTGCGACGGAGGCGACACGAAGCCCCTTGTTCGAAAGAAACGTCTTCAGACTGTTTGTGAAATCGGCAACGGTTATATTCTGCACGCCTCCATGGGTATCGCGGAAGAAAAGGATCAGGATAAACACCGGTACTGCAGAACAAAACGCTGCCAGATACACCATATGATAGGCGGTGAATCCCGGAGCCAAGGCAAATAATGTGATAATTGCCCCTCCTATCAGCGGAGCTGCCGTCCTGCCGATGAGCGTGGCCGAACTGTATGTTCCCATCATTACGCCTTTTCTGTTTCCGAATTTTTCTGCGATCGCCGCTCCGACCACCGCTCCGACCACCGGTCCGAGGATCGCGGTCGCTAAGCCGTGAAAAAATCACACAGGTATGAGATAAACCGGGTCCGCTATCAGAAGATACAGCAGCGGGGCTGTGAGAAATATGCATCCGGATGCAATGAGGAGTTTTCTTCGGCCAAGCCTGTCTGAAATCAGGCCTACGGGAAAACTGAATAAAATGCCGGCGAGAGGGGATACGGCGGCGATCAGCCCGAGATAGGCATCGTTTGCTCCAAGAGATGCTGCATATAAGGGGAGCACCAGGTTTTTTGAAATAGTTGTCGAAAATATTGCGAAGCAGCCGATTATACAGAAGTAGATGATGAACTTATTCTGTATATTCTCTTCTGACATGTGTGTTGATATTTATCGGCATTTTATATAGGGTTTGGCTATCCACCGACACGCATAATACCTCCCCCGCCCAAAAAAATGAATTATGTGTTCAGCAGGCGGACCTGTCGATGTTGACCTCAATGACCCCTTAAAGGGCAGAGGTAAGATGTATAAATGTAATGACTGCGGCGCGACCTTCACCGGGCTTGGCAAACACCCGATGTGCCCAACCTGTCAGTCGGACGACGTTACCGAGATGGAATCGTAATGTCCGGTTACCTTCGCCTTCCTTTTCCAGGTGACTATCCGGTTGTCATCCGGGGAACCACCTCTTTTCTTTTGATTGTCAAAGCCGTAGAAAAATTTCCTCTTCTGATCGAAACCGATACGGACGAACTTGTGCAGGGTGTCTATCCCGGTGATCTGATCATCGTCTCGGCACCGGAAGGCGGGTATATCCTTCCCGCTCTCTATCTTCTTGAGATGGTCAGAACATATCATCTGCCGGTGATTGCTCTTCCAAAAACCCATCCGGCGGGAAAACGGCTCTCGTATGTTGTCTCGGCCGCCGAAAAAATCGAGATGCGCTGTGATATCAACCGCGGGACCCACCCCGAGCAGCATCTTCTCTGTTCCGCCGATGAATTCACCGGCATGACTCTGTATTCGGAGGGGAACGACCTCGTCATCGAACATCCGCGGTCCGGGATCTCCCTCTCATGTCTCCAGTGGTCTCCCTCATTTATCGAAGAAGGGCTGAGTGTAGACTCAGATGCCGTAAGTACGCGTGACGCCTGAGAGTATTTTTCTTTTTTACCCGCCGTAAGCATTTATCATACCTTTTGGAAAACAGCCTGCATGCAGGGAAATAATTCGGTAAGAGCGTATCTGTAAAAAAATGAGTTTATCCGAATTTAACGGATAAGAGCTGCTGCGCGGTCTGCTGCAGAGCTGACCGACTCGGACTTGATGATCTCGATTCTGCGGACCGGGAAGATCGGCTTGCATTCTGCGAACATCTTCTTGGAAAGTTCGCCCTTCAGCATAGCGGAAACAAAGGACTCGAAGTCGGACTCCTTTGCGGAATCTTCAACGACCTTCACCATCTTTGCACGAAGCTCCTGAACCTGGGAAAGTCTTGCGTGGTTGATAGTGAATGCGGTGATCGTAACCTGAAGTTCGCGGGTACTGCCAAGGGGCGTAACCGTGATCGTGCTGTCGATACGGGAGGCCCGTTTCTTTACCATTGCACGAACGAACTCTTTGGTCATTTCGTGACCATTGAACTGGGTGGATGCTGCATCTCCTGCAACAGTCATGATCTTAAAGGATGTACGAACATTCTGTTTGGAATAGTCCTGGATCAGTTCGCCCAGACTAACCGTCAATACACGGCCCGGAACGTTTTCCGGATTTGAAGAGATGATCTCTCCAATGAACTGCTTGCCGAGGAACTCCGGTGCATGAACTTTATACCAGTTCTTTGCCTTCCAGCCCTCGACTTTGCGTCCGCCACTCTGCTTTTTTCTTGCCATGGTTTATTCACCAGTAGTATTTTTTAATGTATTCTCTTCGCAGATCGTCTCAATGAGCCGTTCTGCAACCGAGAGATTCATCAGATAATCATCAACTGTCGCAATAACCGACCGAAGCGATTCGCCGTTCACCCTTGCTACAATACACCCGTCCTCAAAAGAAGTTTCGATAAACCCGCCGTTGTCCGGTGAAAGAGATTTTTCGATATCATCTGCACGCAGATTTTTCGATCTGATCTCGCCGGATATCTTCATGCCAATGCCTCCAGTGATCTGATAAATTCAGTCTCGCAGGCAAGCGGAAACTCTCCGCCTGCCCGGGTCTTGTGACCCCCGCCCTTTCCGCCGAATGTTTTTGCGGCAGTCACGATGAAATGCTCGAAATCCACGTTTGCGGACCGGGGTGCTCTCGCTGAGACTTTCAGATATGATTCTCCTCTGCAAAGAACGAAAAGAGGCCGGTTTTCCGACTCGGCAAACATGTCGGCGACATCGCTTACCGTATCGACGGAGTCGACCATCCATGCATTCTTTGTTATCTGTTTGGCTGAATCTGCGGCAGTGATCACCTTTTTCTTAAAAGAAAGGGCAATCTCCCAGGCTTCTTTCAGCAGGGAAGCATCTCCGCATGCCAGTCCGAACGCGATCTCGGTCTTGCCTGCTTTGCCGCAGGCATCGATGACCATCGTCAGAGAATGGGCATTATGGATGCTTTCACGCTCAAGATCCCAGGTATCGCCGTAGATATTCATCAGAGCATTATATGAGGCGTTTGATCGTGCGATAATTTCCGATAAAAGACAGCCGAGGTAGGCCTCGTCCGAGGTCTTCGCCGAACAGATTTTCACGACCTCCTCAGCCTCTCCGCTGTTTCCGGAAAGACCCGGAAGATACGGAGAGGCTGCCGTTTCGATCTGTTCTTTTGTCGTTCTGCCGGGAAGGAGAATTCCCTTTCCCGGATTTATCAGATTATTCGCTATCCCCTCGCCGATGATCTTTTCATTCATACTGGCGAGTTTCTGACCATCTCCAATGATGCCGAGAAGAACCAGACCTGCAAGGTCACGGTTATCTGAAAGGGCATTTGCGACTAGATAGGCACAGCCGGCAGCGGAAAGTTCCGTTTCGCCGTCTACGCCGAATAGCCGCGGGTTGATATGGTACTTCGAGGTGGTGTAAGGCACGTGGTGATCGATGATCATTGTCGTCTCCGGTAATCCGGCGCACGACGCACCCAGGTCACACAGAAGGGAAATGTCCGGATTCGTGACATCGGCTTCGTTAAGAACAGGTAAGAACCTGAGCCTAAACGCGATGCCTGCACGTTTTAAGGCGATGGACATGATCGCCGCTGAGGATATGCCGTCCGCATCGTGATGGGTGTACATTTCTACGTACTCCATTCCTCTCAGGCGGTCGGCGATCGTTTTGGCGGCTTCTTCAAGTGACATGGGTTATGATGATTTATCTGGACAGAAGAATCTCTGCAGTCTCCGGCTTGTAGATCCAGCCGAGCGGTAAGCGTTTGGTACCAACATAGTACTTTACGAGTCTGCGGACCTTTGCTTCGGTCAGCTGGAGCTGACGTTTGTTGTGAAGGTCTTTCTTGTTCTGCGCAAGGTGTTTTCTCATTCCGAGAGCCTTGTGCATAAGGTTACGCAGATCTTCGGGGATGTCGGTGTCAAGGTCGTTCTCACGAACGATGGCATTGATTCTCTTGCCGGTTGCGAGTTTTACGTTCGGGACTCCGTGTTTGTCACGGAGAACGAGACCGATCTGTGCACAGGTAAGACCTGCTTTGCGCAGCTCGACGATTTTACCCTCGATCTCTTTGACATCGGAGTTGGACCAGGCAGGGACTTCTTTTCTGTATGGTCTGACAGAGGATGCAATTCCTCTTCTTCTAGCATGCATTCGTGCCATAATTTATCACCTCGCGAAAGAGACTGTCCACCCCTCCGTACCGGGCGGAGAACCGACCTGACGACGTATTCGCGGATACTGGTATTTGACAGGTATGGTCGTAAGTCACGAAAAGAGCAGCATGTATTATATTACAGCTGACTCGTCGTAATCCCAAAGCCAAAAAGGCAGTGTCTTAGTAGACAGACACGTCGGACTTACTTCAGTCAGCACCTAAGTGCTTCGTATCTATTGGAGGGGATTTATAATAAGGGTTTGGGACGTACGTACATACAATGAGTTTGCGCGAGTATGATGTGATTGTGATTGGAACGGGGCCGGCAGGTCTGTTTTGTGCTGCCCATCTTGCTCCGGCGAAGGTCCTCGTCCTGGAAAAGATGAAATTGCCGGGCAGAAAACTTCTGCTTACCGGTTCCGGTCAGTGTAATCTCACGCATGCCGGCGATGTGAAAACGTTCGCGGCAAACTATGGGGATCATGGAAATTTTGTGAAGCCTTCTCTGATGGCATGTTCGAACCGTGCCGTGACGGATTTCTTCGAACACCGGGGCGTACCTGTGTTCACAAACGAGAACGATAAGGTCTTTCCTGTTTCGCATCGTGCGGATGATGTGTTGGACGCTTTGCTTGTTGCCTGTGATGAGGCGGGCGTCGAGATCAATTATTCGGAAGGAGTGAAATCGATAATACCGAACCCGAGCGGGTATGCTGTCGAGAGTTTCTTCGCGACATACCGGGCGAAGTATGTGGTGATCGCGACCGGGGGGATGTCGTATCCGGGAACCGGTTCGACGGGCGACGGATATGCTCTAGCCAAATCTCTGGGTCATACGATCGTTTCGCCGGAACCGTCTTTGACGCCGGTATATGTCGATGACCATCCACTCAGGGATCTTTCAGGGATTTCTCTTCCGGCGATGGTGAGTATCTGGCGGGATGGAAAGAAGCTGATGACCTGGGAGGGCGATCTGCTGATTACCTGTTTTGGGTATTCGGGTCCGGTGATTCTGGATGCGTCGAGATGGATGCGTGCAGGAGATCTGCTCAGAATCGCGTTCACTACTCTCACCCCGGGGGAAACGGATGCTCTTCTGAAAGAACGGACCGCGGCGTCCGGGGGAAAGCAGGTGCAGAATCTTTTGTCCGGTATTTCCAGTCCTGATCGTCTTACCCGCGCTCTGGTGGAGGTGTCCGGTATTCCTGAACGAACAACCGGCGGGCAGCTCACGTCGAAGATGCGGGCTTCTTTGATCGAGAATCTGACGGCGTTTCCGGTCAAAATCTCCCGTCTCGGCGATTTCAATGCAGCGATGTGCACAGCGGGTGGTGTTTCGCTTGCGGAGATCAATAAGAAGACCTGTGAGTCGAAGATCGCGCCCGGGGTATTTTTTGCAGGAGAGGTGATGGATATCGACGGGGATACGGGAGGATATAATCTCCAGGCGGCGTTTTCGACAGGCTTTGCTGCTGCGAATACGATACGTAAGTTGTTGTGCGCGTGAGATCGTTTTGTCCCTTTGTCTGATGTCAGTCCCCGTTTCCAGTTTCAAAATAATAGCCTCGTTTCATAATCTTTAAATGATTCCGGGTTGTATGTTGTTATCGCAATATTTTGTTGCCTCAGTGGCTTAGTGGTATAGCGCGTCCTTGGTAAGGACGAGGTCGCGAGTTCAACTCTCGCCTGAGGCTTCTTTTTCTGAAATTAAAATTGAATTATTTGTATTTTTTCAAAAATTCTTAGGTTATTTAATAGTAGTTACGCAGAGTGGGGGTATTTTTTCCAATTCGGAAAGGGTATGCCTTGGTGTGGAAACATAATAAAATCAACCGCGGATCGGCACACTCGCAAACCTTCGGTTTGCTCTCCGCTTCGGGTCTTCGACCCTAGCTTGAATCCCGCAAGTCTTTGGCTTGCTCCCATAATCGGATTTGCCCGAACGTTCCCGATGAGTGATGAGCAAGACAGCGAAGCTGGATTGCGAGAGTGGGGGTAAGCAAATCCGATTCATCTCGCTCGAAGGGTGGATTCAAGCGATGGTCGAAGACCCTAAGCGGAGAGTAAATCTCTGATTTGCGGTTCGCGTCGATTAGCGGTTGGTTTTTTCTCTCATGTTCCCACATCCAGCCGTAACCTTCCCGAATTGGATCGGCACTAACACCGCGTAAGTCCCATCTGAACTAACTCCTCCTCTCCTCTGGAATATCGTGTTTTTAAGCGGGGATGTGTATTATTGGCTGCGGGTGGAATAATTTCCAACGCGGATAATACGGATAGTACCTCTCCCCCCCAATTAGTTGCACGCCCTTAAAACAATTTAATTTGTTTTATAAACAATGTACTTTATATATTGCGAGAGACAATACTAGAATAACGACTCCGCAGTCGGCCATATCCTCGGTCTTTGCGCGGACAAATTCTGCTTCCTTCATGTTATGCAAAAACCGTAACGATGGTAAAGAACAGCCAAAAGAACACCGGATGCTTAGAACATCCGGTCACCAAAAACCTTTCACTAAAAAAGAAATTGGAAGTTAATTATCTGTCTAAACATATACTTAAGATTATGGGGGCACTGCTTGTCATGGCCCTCTTTGTATCGATAAGCGTCGGCGCTGTGTCCGCGGACCCAATCAACATTTGTTCCGACAGCGTTCAGATTACTGACGGCATGCTCGCCCTCACGTATGATGTTCCCTCATGGCCGTCAACCGACCCTATAGGTGACTTCATGCCTGCCGCATCAGCCCTTGGTGTCCTTCGGGAGACATCTCTGGCAAACGCAACCCTCACCTACAACGCATCCTACAACAATGCCACCGGTGCATTCACCATCACCGACATTGAGGGATACACTGCTGGTGCAAATGAAGCGTGGTTCGCCTTTATTGATGAGGTATATGTCATATGTCAACACCGTAGATGATTTAGCAGAAAATGAAAGTATCGTTGAGTTCTTCTTTGTTACAGACACAAGTACTCAGGATTATACCACAGTCTCAGAAAATGCAGTTTACTGTGCAAACGTCTCTGTAGAGATTACAAGCCCTGCCTACAACATCACTGAAACTGTCAATGTGTCTACAGGTGCAACTGCACTTGATGTTCTGAACACCAGTATAACACAGGGAATTATTGACAATTTCAACTACACGTGGGTAGAGGACTACTACAAACCCGGAACCTACTATGCCTGGCTCACCGACATTAACGGTGTTCCGACCTATAACTGGACGGAAACCGGCTATGGCTACGCTCTTGTGAAAGACGGTGTTGCAACTGATTCCCTTGATCAGACCGTTTTCACCGCAAACTCCACTTACAAAATCTTTATGGGTGCAAGCACCTATGGCGGAAATTACGCCGGTACTTCCAGCAACGGCTACTATACCGATGGTGTTACAGAGTCTCTGACTTTGAACGTCAGAATCGTGTAAGAATTAGGGTGAAGTTCATGTCATCCCATTTTTTTAATTGAATTTTACATTGCGTGATACTATGAATCGTTATATTGTGTGTTTACTCGCTGTTTTTTTCATCTGTGTGTTTGTAGGTGTTAGTCCTGTTGCAGCAGACTACACAACTGCATATGCTGACAATGGAAGAAGCAGTACAATCGACGAGGCATTAACTGTAACTATTGTCACCAACGACGTTACAGATGTTCTCGAGAAATATGTTGCTGCATTGAGTAAGTCGATGACCAAAAGATATGAGAATTTCTAACAACCTTTTTTTCGACAGAAAGTACTTTCTTTTCGTACGTTGAGTAGTATGTATGGGGACTTTCAGCAGCTTTGGTCTCAATCAGGCATATCACGAACGTTATGAAAAAACTTGGCGACCGTCTCTCCGACGTTGGTAAAACACTTGATTGGGATGTGTTTCGCCCTCTTCTTGAATCCATGTATGCAAATAAATCCGGCAAGGGCGGTCATCCCAATGTCGATGTCATACTTATGTTCAAGATTCAGCTTCTGGAAGTCTGGTATAATCTGTCTGATCTCGCCGTTGAACGTGAAATTTATGATCGTCTTTCTTTTTGGCATGGTAAGTGAGGGCGTTAGCCCGAAACGGTGAGCAAGATTCGATCTTGCGAACTCTTGGGTGTCCTGACAAAATACCCGACAATTCAACGATCTGGTTATTTCGGGAGCGCATGTCCGAATCAGGCGTTGATACATTGGTCTGGCAGGAGTTTCAGAGACAACTTGACCTGAAAGGTCTGAAAATTGAACAAGGTATGATTCAGGATGCAACGTTTGTGTATGCTGAACCCGGTCATTGTAAGAAAGACACGCCGCGAGGAGATCAGGCAAAAACACGACGGGATAAAGATGGAAAAATCATGTCCAAGAACGGCAAAATGCACTATGGCTATAAACTTCATACCATCATGGATACGACGCACGATCTTATTCGACGCATTGAAACCACCACGGCAAATGTTCATGATAGTCAGGTGGACCTCTCAGAAAAAGGAGAAGTGGTCTATCGGGATCGGGGATATCAGGGAGCAAAATGCAAGGGATATAGTGCCACAATGAAAAGGGGAGCGAGAGGGCATCCCATTGGCATACGAGATAAACTGAGAAATCTTCGAATAAGTAGTAAGAGATCAAAGGGCGAGAGACCCTATGTAGTGATCAAAAATGTTTTTCATGCAGGGTTGGTAAAGGTAACAACGCTGCAAAGAGTACGAGTGAAAAATATGCTGGCTGCATTTTGTTATAATATCTATCAGGTGAAAACGATTCAAAACAGAGTGTAAATTTAAAAAAAAAACGTCAAGGAATAATGGGTATTCTTCTTTTTTTGGGGGGGGTGAGGGGGTATGGATGTAGCCAATCTCCTATACATGACATCCCAGGAAAACATGGAAAAACGCCTCGAAGAACTCGAACGCGACTATGCCGACCTCATGGAACGGGTCCGCGACCTCGAACTCCA
>NIZU01000077.1 GCA_003315675.1 Methanocorpusculum sp. MCE | reverse complement strand
GAATCTGTGCGGGTCATGTGCGGAATTCTTGTATCATTTCAGCGGACTTGTTGTGTCACGGTGAGCGGAATGGGTGTGTCATATAGAACGCAATATTCAAAGGGCAACTGGCATTTCAAATTCTCTATCCGTACAAAAAAGAGAATATTGTGTTTTCACTAGTAACAGTGCGCCTCTCCATTTTTTATAAATATCCCCTCCATATTTTGCAGTCTCTGGTTCATACGCCAGGTACCTCACATTAGCCCCAAACATTTCCCGCACTTTCGCCACAGTCTCCTGGTTCACCACCTTTTTCTCTTCAGGAGAGGAATCAGCGACAATGATCTCCCCGAACGGGAAATGTGCATGATACCACAGGCACCTGCTCAGATAATAATTTCGATTGTAAGTAGGGATCACCAGAGTCAGTTTCTTCAGCAGGCTCAGGTCCTTGTCAGCATAACACTCATCCACATAGTCAGGCTCACGCATCGCCGATCACCTCACGGAGTCGTCTCACATCTCCCCAAAACGCCATTCCCTCATACGCAGGATAACCATAAACCCCGGTCTTCAGCCGGATCGAAGAGCCGCTAGCAGCAACCTGTTCCTCGACTAGACGCCGCACAGAGATCGTCTCCCCTGAGCCGCAGTTCACGATTCCGCTCTCTTGAGACAAAGCAATCCTGCAGATATACTCAGCCACTTTTTCAACAGGAAGATTATCACGCAGCTGCTCACCTCCCGACATCGGGAACTCCGCATCACCGCGTGCGATCGCCGCATTCAGCTGCGGAAGAAGAGACTTTGGACTCTGCCCATCCCCATACAGGAAAAAGAGTCTGATCCAGTTCCAGGAAATGCCGGACTCTGTTGCCAGAAATGCAAGATATCTGCGAAGTGCATCCTTCGAGGCTGCGTAAACGGTATTCGGGTTCGTCGAATGATCTTCTGCGATACTGCCGTTCACGACCCCACACTCATAACAGGTCCCAATGGCCGCGATCTTCGTCTTCTTAGATGCTGCAAATGACCGCAGAAACCGCATCTCGACTGGGAGATTCTCCTCCATATGAAAGCGTGCCATATAATTCGGCAACCCTTTCCATGCAAGATGGATCATAAGATCCGGGCGGCCGAAGAACTCGTAATAGTTGATATCTTCTGCGAAATAATCGCAGGGGATAAACCTGACATGCGAAAACCAGGAAAACTGCTTTGCTTTTTCTATGGATGTGCCAGTGGCAATTATATCATCATATCCGTGATCGACAAGCCACTTTACTACATGGCGGCCAACAAATCCAGTGGAACCGGTTACAAGTATTTTCATATCTGCTCCCCATACATCGAAACATCAAGTCCTACGAAATTATCATCCACCAGCGGATGGCCTGCATCCTTTGCCGAGATATCCGTCACCAGAAGCGGCCACTCGATTTTCAGCGCAGGATCGCTGAACCGAAGCCCTGCTTCGCTTTCCGGTGAATAAAACTCCGTCACCAGATACATGATCTCCGAATCATCTTCAAGAGACTGAAATCCATGAGCGAATCCTTCCGGTACTGCAAACATCTTCATATTCTCTGCCGACAACTCCACAGAGTAGTGCTGTAAAAACGTTGGGGATCCTGCACGGATATCTACGACTACATCCAGAATCCTTCCCCGGATACACCGCACAAGTTTCATCTCCGCATGAGGCGGCTTCTGGAAATGCATGCCCCTGATGGAACCTTTCTTCACTGTTCTCGAAAAGTTCACGTTTTTGATGTGACGCTTTCCGAGGAGGGCCGCCAGTTCCTCCTCACAGAACCAGCGGGCAAATGCTCCCCGGGGATCGATGAACGCGTTCGTTTCTACGATGTATAAGCCTTTCAGCGGTGTTTCGCTAATCGTTAATTTTCCCATCTCAATACTCCAGGTGATTCATATAGGCGGTGATATCTGCCAGACTCAGTTCTCTGGCATCTGTTCCGGCATAAAAATGCTTATACCATTCGGCAGTTCTCTTCATCGTCTCAGTGACATCCCACTGTTGTTTCCAGCCAAGAACGCTCTCTGCTTTCATTGAGGAAAGTGTCAGGAACGCGGCTTCATGCGGATGCTTCGTCTCTGTATCATATTCTGCTTTTCCTTTTCCCCATACGTTATAGAAGGTGTTGATGATCTCAGCGACCGTGACCGCCGGGCTGTTCTCTTTCGGGCCGAAGTTCCAGCCATCAGCATATACGGCTGCATTCGTTTCCATCATTTTTGCTGCAAGGAACATATAGCCGGAGAGCGGCTCTAAAACGTGCTGCCAGGGTCGGACAGCGTTTGGACTCCGGATTTCCAGAGATCTTCCCGAGGTGACCGCCCGCACGGCATCCGGAATGATCCTGTCCTCTGCCCAGTCTCCGCCGCCGACAACATTACCTGCTCGAACCGATGCGAGCATCACCCTGTGCTTTGCGATATCTGCAGGCGGGAAAAAGGAGCGGCGGTATGACGCAACGGCGAGTTCGGCGCAGCCTTTGCTTGCACTGTAGGGATCATGGCCGCCCATCGTATTGGTCTCGACATATCCCTCTGCCTTGCCGACGTTCTCATAGCATTTGTCGCTTGTGGTCGTCACAACCGAACACGGTTTACCCAGACTTCGTACTGCATCCATCAGATAGATGCTGCCCATAACGTTTGTGTCAAACGTTTCGACGGGTTCTGCGTATGATTTTCTGACGAGAGGTTGAGCTGCCAGATGAAATATGCAGTCCGGCTGCACGCTCCGGATGTACGTCGAGAGCGTGCTTTGGTCTCTGATGTCGCCTGACTCTTCCGATTTCAAGAGTTCAGATATGCGTGCTGCGGTATAGTGATTTGGTTCGGTGTTTGGCGGGAGGGAATAACCGTGGACTTTTGCGCCTAACTCTGAAAGCCAGAGGCACAACCAGGAACCTTTGAATCCTGTGTGGCCTGTGACGAGGATAGTTTTGTCTTTGAAAATTGAAAATAGGTTCATTGCTTCACGCATCTTAACAATCCCCTTCTGAAGTATGGTGGTTTCAGTTCATCATACATGGAAAATAACATGTATCCAGATGACGGAGTTGTCCTGTAATCATAAGACTGGGGGATATTCCCAAGTTTTTCTTCAGCATCCGCATGATGATATGTACAAGTAACAATTTTCTTCAGATTTCCTGAGGAAAGCATATGCTTTGCACCATTCAAAACACGTTCCTAATATCCTTCGACATCCATTTTACAAAATGTAGGACCTTCTTTTCCAGCAAAATACTCATCAAGGGTAACTGTATTTTCATCGGAGACATCTGAAATAAATTTCTGAACAATGATTATCTTATCTTTCCAAGGTTCAAATGTGGCTTTTAATGGTTCCATCCATTGTTCTTCCGGTTCAAATAAATATATGAGAATTTCTAACAACCAGAGAATATCTATCAACCCATTTTTTAACGCGAATCATGATTTAAGGAAGATTGGCTACATCCCTACCCCCTCACCCCCCCCAAAAAAAGATGAATACCCATTATTCCTTGACGTTTTTTTTAATTTACACTCTGTTTTGAATCGTTTTCACCTGATAGATATTATAACAAAATGCAGCCAGCATATTTCTCACTCGTACTCTTTGCAGCGTTGT
>NIZU01000076.1 GCA_003315675.1 Methanocorpusculum sp. MCE | reverse complement strand
CATGGACAAACAAATCAGGCAACATTCTCACCTTTGAAGGACAGATATGACAGGCATAATCTCTGACAATAACATTCGAAGTGATCCATAAAGACCTAGCGGGCCGCGTCGGCAAACTCAAAGCCGGCGACAAAGCTATCAGAACGCCTGCACTCCTCCCGGTAGTCAACCCCCACCTGCAGATAATCCCCCCGCCCGAAATGAAAAAGATGGGCGTCGAAGGAATCATCACGAACGCCTACATCTTCTCCAAAAGCGAAGAGTTCCGAGGGCCAGCCCTCGAAAAAGGCCTGCATGAGGTCCTCGACTTCGACGGCCTCATCATGACCGACTCAGGATCCTTCCAGATGTCCGTCTACGACAGCGTCGACATCACGAATGAACAGACCCTCTCCATCCAGAGAGACATCGGAAGCGACATCTGGGTCCCGCTCGATATCCCGACCCACCCCGACACCGAAAGAGACGAAGTCATCGCCCAGATGGATATCACGATGGCCAGAATGAAGGAAGCGAAGGAACTCTTCGGTGACGACGCTCCTATCTCCGGTCCGGTCCAGGGAGCCGTCTTCGAAGACCTCAGAGAATATGCCGGAAAAACCGTCTCCGATATGGGCTTTGCCTACTGCCCTGTCGGCGCCGTCGTCCCCCTCATGGAAAGCTACCGGTACCGCGAACTTGTCGATGTCGTTCTTGCCGCGAAAAAAGGCCTCAATCCGGGAGCCTGCGTCCACCTCTTCGGTGCCGGCCACCCCTCGATGTTTGCCCTCGCCGCGGCTCTCGGCTGCGATGTCTTCGACTCGGCCGCCTACGCCCTCTATGCAAAAGAAGGTCGCTACATCACCACCTACGGCACGCTGAAACTCGACGAGATGAGCGAACTTCCCTGCGCATGTCCCGTCTGCCGAAGTCACACCGTCGAAGAGCTCAAAAAATCCCCAGACAAACAAAAGCTCCTCGCCTACCACAACCTCGCCGTCACCATGGCCGAGATCTCACGGATCCGTGCCGCCATTCAGGACGGGACCCTCTGGGAACTTGTCGACGAGCGATGCCGGGCCCACCCCAAACTGCTCGACGGATACCGCAGACTCCTGGAACGGGTCGACGAGATCGAACATCTCGACAGAGCGAGCAAACGCCGGTTCTTCTACCGGGGCAGCGAATCATGCCGCCGGACGGAAGTCAAAAACTACCATGACATGATCCCCCGCGTGAAGCTCGCGGACGTCTCCCTCATTGCGGCCGGCGGACCGGTCCCTTCGCGTTTCGAAGAAGTCATCGAGTTTAAGCCGCCGTTCGGTCCCCTGCCGTACGAACTTGCCGAGACCTTCCCCGCCGGACCAGCCGAGGTCCCGACCTGGGACGAAGAGATGATGAAGTACGGGATCAAGGGCCTCAAAGGACTGCTCGCCACCAACCCCGACACCAAAGTCACCATCTCCACGACGGCCAAATGGGCCGACCTTTTCAGAGCCGAATTCCCCGCGGCCGAGGTCATCAGATGAGTCTGTTCGACGCACGAAAACGCGACGGAAACGCCCGGATCGGGAACCTGAAACTCTCCGACGAGGAAAACATCAGCACGCCCGCCGTGATCGATGCAGAAACGGTCTTCCCCTCGCTCAAAGAACGCGGGTTTTCAAACCTCCCGCCGTCCGCAGGCAAAGCCGAGTTCGAAAAATACTTCGTCGTAGGCGAAGAGCCGACGGCCGTCCACCCGCAGAGCGAGTCCGTCGAGGGAAGCGTGCTCCTGTTTAGCAACTGGAACACCGTCATCTCCGACGCACGCCGCCATGCCGAGTATATGGAAAAACTGCTCGCGGTCTGTCCCCCGGACGCGGCACGCTATGCCCCCGCATGCGGTCTTCCCTCGAACGCCGCTTCGCTGATCTACCTCGGCTTCGATCTCTTCGATTACACCGCGGTCGATCTTGCGGCAGTGCAGAAAAAGTTCTGCACGCCCGATGGCGAGTCCGATGCCTCCTACATGGAAAAAGGCATCTGCGACTGCCCGGGCTGCAAAGCCGGCGACCTGAAACTCCACAACCGTCTGGCTCTCGAAAAAGAGATCGCCCTGGCACGGGTCTGGATCGAACATGGCCAGCTCCGCGAGTTCATGGAGATGCGCTGCAGACTCCACGCCGAGCAGGTCTCCCTCCTGCGGCATGTCGACCGCAGACCAGGCTTCGCCAAAAACCTCCCGGTCGTCCGGTCGTCCCGGTTCCTCGCAAACTCCTCCGAGTCGATGACCCGTGCCGAGATCGCCTTCTTCGAGGATCGGGTCATCAATCGGTTCGTTCCGGGAAGGACCGATGTCTGTGTTCTTCTCCCCTGCGCTGCACGAAAACCCTACTCGCTCTCGAGATCGCATCAGCTCTTCTCCCGCGTGGTCGACAGCCGTGCCCATGAAGTGATCGTGACCTCGCCCTTAGGCGTCGTCCCCCGCGAACTCGAACTGATCTATCCGGCCGGCCACTACGATGTGCCGGTTACCGGCTACTGGGACAGAGAAGAGTCGGCAATCCTCGTCGAATACCTTGCAGCCTATCTCACGAAGCACCGGTATGACCGGGTCATCTGCCATCTGGAAGGCGGGGCAAAAGAGGTCGCAAAGACCGCCGCAAAGGCTGCCGGCGTGGAACTTGAGTTCACCTGTAATGATGACAAACCGCTCTCCCAGGAGTCGCTCCGTGCCCTGAACGATGCGCTTCGCGCAAGCAGAAAACGCCGCACGGATCCGATCCGCGGCACGCTTCTCTGGCAGTTCGGTGAGCTCGTCGATACGAAGGGCTGGCTTACGAAAGGCCGGTACCCGAACCAGAAGATCTACGAGAAGAAGACGCAGATCTTCTCGATCGACCTGGAGACGGGCCTGCTCCGCCCGACCCACGAAGGCTGGAAATACATCAACGGATACCGGGTCTGGAACTTGGACGGCTTTGTCCCGCAGGGAGATATCCTTGCGCCGGGAATCGCCGACTGCGATCCGCAGAGCCGCGAAGGGGACGAGGTGTGCGTCGGCGGCGAAGGATATCAGGCGACCGGGAAAAACACGATGGGTGCGGACGAGATGCTCCGTGCCGACCGCGGGATCGCGGTCCGCGTGCGGAAGACGAAACGGAAATGACGACGAAAGCAGAGCTTCGCACTATATTAAAAGAACGACGCGAAGCTCTGTCTTTAGGCGACCGGCGGGCGAAGGGATACTATATCACCTGCCGGCTGCAGGAACTTTTGAAGCCCTATCATACGATCCTTGCCTACATCGCGAAGGATCCGGAGGTGGAGTCGATGGTGATTGTGAACTGCCTTCTGGAAGAAGGGAAGACTGTGGTCGTCCCGATCATCGAGAAGGAGACCCATACGCTCCGGCTCTCGTATCTCACGTCGATGGATCAGCTCGAACCGGGCACCTTACGGGTCCCGGAACCCCTGTCTAAAGAACGACCCGCCCCGGCATCTTCGATCGACGCGGTGCTCGTCCCGATGGTTGGTTTCGACCGTGCGGGGCACCGGCTGGGTTACGGGGCGGGATATTATGACCGCTTTTTTGAAAAGAATCCGCATATACCGCGTATAGGGATGGCATATGCCTGTCAGAAGGTCGAGTTGATCCCGACCGAGCCGTTCGATGCCCGGATGGATTATGTCGTGACCGAGGATGAGGTCATAAACTGCAGGTAAGTGGGTAGTTCTTTTTCGTGTTTTTGTGTGTTTTTCGTGCATTTCGTGTGATGGGTGGTACCACTCAAAATAACCCTTACAAGAAATTAGGATACGATCATTCGTACACTATCATCACACCAAATTCACGAAAAACACACAAAAACACGAAAAGGAGATGGATTAGTTGGGTGGGTATACATGAAAAAAAACGAGAATCAACGCAAATCTACCCTTCTGGAGATACAAGAGTTAGTGTCATTTCATCGATAATAATCAAATTTATTCTTGGTGTGGAGATATGTTTTTGTATAGATTTAGATAATACCAGCGTATTGTAAATTTTTTCACAGATATATTTATCGTAGATCCTGGATATTATCATCTACGAATAAAAGTGTGTGTTTTATAGTGATATTACTGCTATTTGCAGTCTCTTTTTCAGCAGGTTGTGTTTCAACATCTTCTCACGAAGCAACTCCCAATCCAGCATCTACACAAACGCTTGCCCCTCTCGTGGATAATACACCGGTTTCGTCAGTGACAAATACTCCTACTGCAGTCCCAACAAAAACATACACTCCTGTTGTAACAAGTACACCGATTCCTACTAAGACCGTTACATCAGGCACGATTTATTATGTGAACAAGGAATCAAAGATAGTGCATAAAGCTGGCTGTTCTTATATCAAGGATCTTTCTAATTACTTTACAGTGACAGATCCATAAGGATATCAAAAATGCAGCAGGTGCTGGTAAATCTTTTTCATCAATTTTACTAACCCCTTTTCTTAAATCCAAAAAGAAGATTCCACGCCGCTCGCAAGTCTTCGCTTCGCTCAGCCTTGGTCGCAAGGCAAAGCCTTGCTCAGCTAAGGGCGCCACTACGTGGCAGCCCGCCCGCCAACTGCTTATTTACCCATCAGCACCAAATATATTACAGCAATGTACCTCAAGATACACAATATCCCAGGTCAGGGAAACATCCTCGCTGCGTGCGATGCCGACCTCATGGGAAAAACATTGACCAGTCCTTTATGCGACGTTGAAATAGACTCCTCCTTCTACGGTTATACGAGAGCGACCGAAGAGGAACTTCGGGCAGCTCTCACCGACGTATGCAGCGCGAATCTGATGGGCAAACGCGTCTGCGATATAGCGATCAAAGCAGGTCTTCTTGAGATAGAGTCCTGTCTGCTGATCGACGGCGTTCCCCACGCCCAGATCTACGGAGTATAATGAGCCTCACACAAGGATTCTGTCCCAAATGCGGCGCTCCGTCGGAAAACGGCGAGCTCTGCGGCAAATGCCGGGTCAAAGACACAGTCTGGGTCGATATCGCAGACCGTGCGGAATGTATCATATGTCCGACCTGCGGATCGATAAAAACCGCCGGCATCTGGTCGGATGTCGCGGTTGAGAAAGAAGAACTCGGTCAAAATCTCGTCAACAGCGTTATTGTATTCCACAAAGACGTCGAAGACATCCAAAAAGAGATCAGCATCATCGACACGAGCAGCAACCGGTCCCTTGCAACCGTCCATGTATCTGGAAACCTTTACGGCATCCCTCTCGAAGATACCAGAAAAATCAAGATCGTCTGGGCCCGCGAACAGTGCGACCGATGCTGCAGGATCGCCGGAAGCTACTACGAAGGCGTGATTCAGGTCAGGGCTTCGGGAAGAAAACCGACCCAGTTCGAACTGCGCCGTGCAGCAGAGATCGCCTATCAGGTGGAAGACCAGCTTCAGGAGGCCGGCGACCGGCTCTCCTTCGTCTCGGATATCGACGAGACCAAAGACGGGATCGACATCGTCTTCAGTTCACATACGATAGGAGCATCCATCTCCCACGACATCTGCGGAGCGCTCGGCGGCTCATTCACTACACACCCGAAACTCGTCGGACAAAAAGGCGGCATCAATATTTACCGTGTCACCTACTCGCTTCGGCTGCCGAGATTCTCCCGCGGCGACATCATCAAACACGGCAAAGATTACTTCCAGATCCTGCGCCAGTCAAAGGACATGCTGTTCGTACTCGATCTCGCGACCGGCCAGTCACGTGCATTCAGAGAGGATGAGAGCGACCCGCTTCTTGGAAATATCCATGAACCCGAGACAGGCGTTGTCATCTACAAGGATGCCGGACTCTTAGGCATTCTCAATCTCAAGACAGAAGCGACCGAAGAGCTCGCCGAGCGTTCCTGGCTCGATACGAGGGAAGGCGACACGATCCTGTTCTTCCGGGACGGTGAGACGCTGGTTTTAGTGGGAAGAGATGAAGATCAGGAAGATTTCCAAGCGATCGCTCCCGAACGCAGCGAGTGAGTCCTGGGTCGATGCGACCCGCCGGGTCTACTGCGAAGGCGAGTCTGCCTTCGTTCCGGTGAAGGAAGGCTATCCCTTCGACGGCGAGATCCCCGACCGCCGTCCGTATGACGGTCCCGGGTATCAGCGGATGGGCGACACCCTTCTTCTGCACGGCGATGCCCTGACGGATGACGAGCTCGCCGCTCTTATCGCATGGGAAAACCCCGCCTGCGTGCTTCACGCCGCAGCCCACGAATGGGTCATGCGGACACCGAAGGCCGTCCTTCTCTACGGTCAGCCCCACGACGTGACGTTTCGGGAGGCGGGCATCACCTACACCCTCGATCCCTCGAAGGTCATGTTTTCGCAAGGAAACCGGGGCGAAAAACTCAGGCTCCGTTCTCTCGTGAAGCCGGGCGAACGGATCGCCGACATGTTTGCCGGCATCGGCTATTTCACTCTCTCTGCGGCGCTCGCCGGCGGCAATGTACATGCGATGGAGATCAATCCGGTCTCTTTTGCCTATCTTCAGAAAAATATCGAGGCGAACTGCCTCGAAGGCCGGATCATTCCGGTTCTCGGCGACTGCCGCGAGAAACTTTCCGGGATCTACGACCGGATCCTGATGGGGCATTTTGAAGCTCCCGAATTTTTGAAAAATGCTTTGGATCATGCGGAGCCGGGCACCGTTCTGCATGTTCACGGGGTCGGGGACCGGAAAAACGACATAACTGAGACTCTCGAAGGGGCAGGTTTTACGTATGTTATCAGCGAACATAAAGTAAAGAAATATGCGGGGCGCCTCTGGCACTCGGTCTGGGATGTGAAACTGGTATGAAAAGACTCAACGATATCCACATTGTTCTCGGCGTCTGCGGCAGTATCGCCGCCGTCGAGACGATCAAACTCGCTCACGAGCTTAGACGCCGGGGAGCGAAGGTGACCGGCATCATCAGCCCTGCGGGGTGCGGGATCATTCATCCCGATGCGCTGACCTATGCGTGCCAGAATCCGGCGCTGACAGAGATCACCGGCATGGTCGAGCATGTCAAATACTGCGGCGAAGGCGGCGAGGCGGATCTTCTTTTGATCACGCCGGCTACGGCAAACACCGTATCAAAAATCGCCTGCGGGATCGACGACACCATCATCACGACTTTTGCGACCACCGCGGTCGGCAGCGGTCGGCCTGTCGTCGTCGTCCCGGCGATGCATGAATCGATGTACCGCCACCCGGCCGTGAGGAAAAATCTGGAGACGCTGAAAGAGTTCGGGATCGATGTCGTTCCACCCAGAATGGAAGAGGAGAAGGCGAAGATCGCCGGAATCGAAGAGATATGTCTGCATGTCGAGCGTGCAGTCTCGTCAAAGAAGCTCAAAGGAAAACGCGTTCTCATCTCCGGCGGGATGTGCCGCGAGGAGCTGGACGATGTCAGGATCCTGACGACGAGATCCAGCGGGACGATGGCAAAGGAGCTCGCTCTTGAAGCGTTCCGGCTCGGCGCCGAGGTCACGCTCGTGATGAACCCAATGCACGGTATCGTTCCCTGCATGAAAAAGGTCCCGGTGATCACCGCTGCCGATATGCACGAAGCAGTCCTTCGCGAGGCAGAAGGAGCGGATTATTATCTCTCGGCCGCCGCGATCTCCGACTTTGCCCCGAAAAGGGTGGACGGCAAAATCAAAAGCGGCTCGGCTGCGTCAGTCACGCTTGAACCGCTTGAAAAACTGATAACCAAGATCGCCGCAAAAGGCGTAAAAACCGTCGGCTTCAAGCTCGGCAGGGACGCAGAAGAGGAGGGGCTCCATCTTCTCGCATACGATAACATCGTCCTTGTTCTTGCAAACAAACCCGAGACGATGGATTCTCCTTTCGGCGAGTATGTCTTTTTACGAAAAGACGGGAAAGAAACGGTGTGCGGAACAAAAGACGAGATCGCAGGGAAAGTATGGGACGTTCTTGCATAACGTTTGCTCCGGGCCACATCTCCGGCTACTTTAAGCGGGTCGACGGCATCTCTGCTCAGACGACCGGCAGTCTCGGCGCAGGCATCGTCATCGACAAAGGCGTCACGGTCGAGATGCGTGAAGCATCCGAGATCCGAATCGAGATCAGCGACGGCAGTATGGACGACTGGCTGATCCGCGAGGTGCTGTCATCTCTCGATGTGACTGCCGAGGTGCGGGTCGTGGTCGACCTCCCGATAGGGGCCGGCTTTGGGATGAGTGCTGCCGGGCTCCTTTCGGCGTATTCTGCTGCAAACTGTGTATTTCAGCTTGGGATGACAGCCCAGGATATCGCCGCCGCGGCCCACGGAGTCGAGGTCGCTCACGGAACAGGTCTCGGCGATGTGGCCGCGGCGACCGGCGGCGGTCTCGTCGTCAGAACGCATCCCGGCATTTCGGGCGTGACGACCCGTCTCTATCCTGATGAAGAGTTCTGGACGATCTCTTTTGGCGGCATCTCCACGCACGACGTCATCACCTCGCATGAAAAAATGGAGCAGGTCGCCGCCGCGTTCCCGGAACTGGAGCCGACATCCCTTGAAGAGTTCATGGAAAATTCGCTATCCTTCACGGAAAAAAGCGGGCTCCTGCCGCCCGACCTTCTGCCCGTCCTTGCCGCATGCAAAGCGGCAGGCGTTCCCGCATCCATGACGATGCTTGGAAACGGCGTCTTTGCCGTCGGTCCCGCGGCTGAAAATGTTTTGAAACAGTTCGGAGAACCGATTCTACTGCATGTCAGCAGATCCGGTCCGGTCATTCTCGAGGAAAATTATGTCTGATATTCCAGCATCCCATCCAAGATACAAATCGCTTATCACGAGAGAACAGCTTGCCGGTTACGCAAAAAGCGGCGTCGTTTCCATGGAAGGTCTGACCTCCCACGGCCGCGGCGAAGCCTTCGATTATCTGTTCGGCGAAAAAACATCCGCCTCGGCCCTTGAAGCCGAGAAACTTGCCGCACGCGTTCTGCTTGCCGCAAAACACCCGGTGCTTTCCATCAACGGGAACACGGCCGCCCTCGCGGCGCACGATATCGCTCAGCTTCAGAAGGCGAGCGGCGCCGAGGTAGAGGTGAACCTGTTTCACCGGACCGAGGAGCGGATGACGCTTGTAACAAACCTTCTCGAAGAAGCAAGCTGCATCGTCTCCAAAGGACAGGTCGAGCGGTGTGTTCCCCTTCCTCATGCCCGCGGTCTCTGCCGCCCAGACGGAATCGGATCGGCCGACGTCGTTTTAGTTCCCCTTGAAGACGGCGACCGGTGCGAAGCCCTCGTTTCGATGGGCAAACTGGTGATCACCGTCGATCTGAACCCCATCGACCGCACGTCAAAAACAGCCATCCTGCCGATCATCGACGAGGTCACCCGTGCCCTGCCCAACATTGCTCTGGAATGCGACCGGCTCAAGGCCTCGGGCGAGACCGTTACGATGCCCGAAATCGACGCAAGATATTTCCTCCGGCAGGCTCTAAAGGATATTCAGGCATTCATTTCTCATGCAATGGATTGAAACATACAGGCCGGCCTCGTTTGAAGAGGTCATCGGACAAACCAGTCCGGTAAAGCAGCTATCTGCCTATGCGGCTCTGGGAAACCTCCCACATCTGATGGTGATCGGGCGAAGCGGCTGCGGGAAGTCCTCGGCTCTCGAGGTCTTCTCCCGCCGGTTCTATACCGAATCTGCCGCAGAAAATACGACCGTGCTTCCCGTGAGCGTGATGTTCTCGCAGGGTCACATCTATTTTGCAGAGAACGACCGGTTCGCTCATCTGTATCAGAAGAACAAATCCGTTCTCGCCAACTTCAAGTACGTCGTCAGATGGCACGCCTCCTTGAAACCTCTCTCGGCTCCGTTTCGTCTGATCATCTTCGACGGAGCCGGCGATCTCACGAAAGACGCCCAGGCTGCCCTTCGCCGGATCATGGAGCAGTACAGTCAGACCTGCCGGTTCATCTTCGTCACCAGCTCTCTTGCCTCGATCATCGACCCGATCCGGTCGCGATGCGTGCCGCTCTACTTCCTGCCGATCGATGAAGCGACGATGCGGACCTATCTCAAGCATGTGCTCGATCAGGAAGGATGCCAAGGTTCGATCTCCGAAGAGAATCTGGATATGCTGATCCTCGGGTCCGCAGGCGATCTCAGAAAGGCTCTCGTCTGGCTGGAACTCATGGCTCTCCACGACGTCAGTGACCTTTCAGAGCTCATGACGACCGAGACCGGGGAGCTGTCGGCCGCGGCGGGCCTTGCCGCCGGAAGAGGCGATTTTGCAGCTGCGCAGCAGATAGTTGAAAATCTCCAGATCGAGTACGGCATGAATGCCTGCGACGTTCTTCGTTCGCTCCGCAGATGCCTAATTGGAAATATTACGCCGGACCTTGCTCTGCTCTTCTCCAAAGCAGAGATCACGCTTGTCGAAGGACAGAACGAATATCTCCAGATGAACGCGTTCACTGCCGAGCTGACCGAGCTCCTTAGCGGGTCTTCCGTCTAAGGAAGGGCAGGATGAACAACTTAAATCCTCTCGAAGCACAACCATATATTATGAAGATTCTCTTCGTTATTGCATCAGACCGTTTCATAGATATGGGATATACCGTTCCCAAAAAAATACTCGAAGAACAGGGTGTTGAATGTTTGACTGCATCGACCATCCACGGGACTTGTTACGGCATGCACGGAGAAATCGTTGAGTCGGACTTCTCGTTCAGCGAGGTAAATCCGGTGGACTTTGACGGGATCGTCATCGACGGCGGGATCGGCTGTCAGGACGAACTCTGGCGAAATGAAAAACTCATCGATATAACCAATAAAATCGGCGTCTCCGGCAAACTCGCCGCCGCGATCTGTCTTGCTCCCGTGATCCTGGCCGAAGCTGGCCTCCTTGCCGGGAAAAAAGCGACATGTCTTCAGACCCCTGCCACGCTTCGTGTTCTCACGCTCGACAAAGCAGAGATCGTGCAGGACAAAGTCGCTGTCGACGGCAGCTTAGTTACTGCACAAACCCCCTTCGATGCCGAGGAGTTCGGACGCGCCATCCTTTCGGTAATCCGCTGAAAAAAACATGACCGAAGACCCTGCTGCAACCGCGAAAAACCTCTCCGTTGGAATGGAGCTTTTCAATGCCGGAAAGTATGCGGAGGTCATCTCCTTCGCATCAGGAACAAGCGACCCCGCTCTCCTTCTGTTAGCCGCCCGAAGCTACACGGAGACTGGTCAGTATGACACCGCAGGCTCCCTTTTAAAGGATCTCATCCGGCTCATTCCAGCGTCTTCGTATCTGCACAGTTATCTTGGTATCGTTCTTGAGCATTCGGATATGGACGCAGCCGCAGAAGAGCACGCGACTGCTCTGATCCTCGACCCGGAGAACAAAACCGCTCTCCGGCACTACTCGGCTCTCCTTCTCGCAAAAGAGGATTTGCGGGGTGCGATTCCCTCGCTTCGTGCTCTGGTGAGACTGGAAAACCGCCCCGAAGACATCAGAACTCTGATGAAGACCCTCACCCGCGTCGGCGAACCCAGCGAAGCGATCGCTCTTCATATCCAGAACTTCGGCGGCGATACCTTCAGTCACGAGTATATCGACGCACTGTATGCAGAAAAGGAGTATCAGAAGGCGATGCAGCTTTCCCTTAGGGCATGGAACGCCGTAAAAGATACGGTCTATCTCCGTCAGAGTCTTGATTCGCTTTCTGCGCTCGATCCGGCAGGGGCAGAGCGGGCATATCGCTCGGCGCTCGATAGTCTCGAAGAGGCATGCGTCGAAGATGAAACCGTTTCGCAGATCAGGTTCTCCTACATCCTTCTCGAAAAACTCCTCGGGAACTACACCTCGGCACGATACGAACTGGGTGAACTGCTCAAAACCGCAAACGATCCGGTGTACGGCCTGCTTTTCGCCGAACTCGAGGCACGCCTCGGAAACGGCGATGCGGCGAACAGTGTTTACCGCGAGCTGATCACCCGGCTCTGCAGTGCGGACGACGCAGATCCGCTTCTCCAGGAGCTGGTCATCTCCAAATTCACCGCATTTCTCTCGACCGTCCGCTCGAAAGAAGAGGTCGCGGGGATCATCAGCATCATCCTCTCGCCGTATCCGACCCCGGTGTGTCTTGCATGGATCGGCAAAGCATACGAAGAGGCGGGATCCCTTTCGCAGGCACGGGACTGGTACTACCGGGCCTACCGGGCGGACTTTATCCGCGGCGGCATTGCCTATGCAGGATTTCTTAAACGGAGCGGGGATGAACGCGAGTGCGAGACGACGATCCGGTATATGGTTACAAATGCCGTTAAAATCCAGGACATCGAGACGATCGCCGATGCGGTTTTCAATGGCGGGGAAGAGATCTATACAATTGCCAAAGCAAAGGATATGATCATCAAAAAGCTCGGCAGCGTCACCGATCGTCTTTCATCGAACGGCCGCGAGATGATTTCGGCGGGATATTTGTACTCGGCCGTCGATTCTCTGGAACGGCAGGATTACGAGACCTGCAAATGGTGCTGTCTCGCAGGCATCGACGTTCTTCCCTGTTATCCGGCAAGGATCCGCGTGGAGGATTTCATGGACGTCCTTTCGCGTCTGAAAGGCCGGGTGCTTGCCGAGCGTCCGGTCATCGTCGAGACGCAGGTAGAAGAGGAGGAGACTGAGGTGAAGAGCAGTGATCATTCGTTCCTCGATGAACGCGAATCCACGGTATTCAGTTTCTTAAAGGAGCACCGCGAAGCAACGGAGATGGATCTTCGCGCCGTTCTCGAGACAAGGCGGGTTGCCGGGATCGTGAACTCGATGCTGGCGAAACTGGCCGAGCACGGGATCTCGCTGATTGAGAAACGCGGCGTCGGCGAACGCGGCGAGGTGTACGGCTATGTCGGAACATAACGGACACAGTGACCGGAAACTGGAAAGTATCGGGATCATCAATGCGCTTCGCCGGGGAACGGTGCCGCAGACGGGACTCGCACGGATCGCGGTCGGTCTTTCGACCGAGGAGAAGGTGATCTGGTCCCAGCTCGAGTACGTGGCCTCCGGGCATGCGGACTGCAAATTCGTTCGCGGTGAGTATGGTTCGGGAAAAACGTTTCTGATCTCCCGGGCGGTCGAGATAGGACAAAAGCAGCGGTTCGTCACCTCGCATGTCGTCATCTCGCCGGATACGCCGCTGCATAAACTGCAGGCGATCTATGCCAGGATATGTTCAGGGCTGACCACGGGGACCGAGGATCATGCGCTGAAAAGCATCATCGACACGTGGATCTACGGAATCGAGGACCGTCTGATCAGCACCGGGATCAAAGAGGATGATCCGCGTCTGGTCGAGCTGACGGAAAAGGAGATCGAGTCTGTCCTCGAACGGGTGAGCGGGATGACTTCCGGTCTCGCCTCGGCTCTGCGAACGTATTATCAGGCAAACAACAAAGGCGATTTTGCAAATGCCCAGGCGGCGATCGGCTGGGTGTCGGGCGAGGCGACGGTTGGGAGAAGTTTCAAGGCACAGGCCGGTCTCAAAGGCGGGATCACCGAGGGAGACGCCCTTCAGTTCCTGAAAGGTCTCGTGTATGTGATGACCCAGGCGGGATATGCCGGTCTTTTAGTCAGCTTTGACGAAGCGGAAACGGCGCAGGCGTTTGCCCGCCCCCAGCGGGAGAAAGGCTACATCAATCTCCGGCAGATCGTCGATATGATCGATAAGAACGAGCTGCCGAACTGTTTCTTCCTGTTCGCCGGGACCCCTGCATTCTTCGACAGCGCAAAAGGCATCCGCTCCCTTCCGCCGCTCTACGACCGGATCGGGATCATCGCCGATGACGGATTTGCGAATCCTATGCAGACCCAGATCGTTCTTTCCAAGTTCGATGCGGGAAAACTGAGCGAGGCCGCCGGCAAGGTCATGGATATCTATGCCGAGGCATATCAGGAAGTGGATAAAGCCAGAGTCTCGCCGAAGTTCATTAAAACGATGATCGAAAAGGTGACCCGCCGGTTCGGCGGCCGGGTGGATGTGGTGCCGAGGCTTTACCTGCGCGAGTTCGTGGACGTGCTGGATAAATGCGCCCTCTATCCGAATTATCAGCCGATGGAGAAGTACGTGTTCGAGCCGGTGAAGGACACTGCAGGGCTGAAAGAGGAGGAAAAGGCGGTAATGGAAGTGTCATGGTGACGCCTCAACGCCGTCATGGCCGAGCAAGTCTTTGATTTGTGATTTCCTGGTGATGCGAAGCATCGCCAGGTTCGAGCAAGTTATCAAACTTGCGAGCGCCTGGTGACATGCAATGTCACCAAGGCTGAGAAGGAGGTCAATGTATGGGTTGTGTGCCCTTCATCTGTTCTTGTCAGAGATAGTGTGATGTGTTCCAGATTAGATAGAGCGGGATTTCCAGAAGTGTCCCCATTTCATCGGTTTGCTTGGAGATATTCTTCAGACTTGTTTTGATTGCGAGCAGCGGGGTATAGTGTTTTCTGTACTCGTTCAGACTTCTCGATCTGGTATTTTTCGCAGCTTTTACTTCAATAGGGATGACATCCAGCTCATTTTGAATAATGAATTCTATCTCTGATTCGTTTCGTTTCCAGAAATACGCAGCGGCATCGTTTGCTGCGAGGAGTTCAGTCAGTACATAGTTTTCCGTTAGAGCGCCCCTCATATCGGAAACAACAGGAGTTGGGGATGAGATGCCTGCTGCGGGAAACGCAGCCAGACTGCGCAGCAGTCCGACATCGCAGAGATAAATCTTGAAGTTGGTACTGTCTGCGTAGTGGGAGAGAGGGACTGCAGGTTTTTCAATTTTCGCCATTTTCAGGATGATCCCGGCCGAGACAAGCCAGTGCAGAGCATCTTCCAGATCACGGGCTTTCAGTCCCTTTTTGATATGGGAAAAGATGAATTTGTGATTGTCTTTTGCAAGCTGCTGAGGGACCGAGTTCCAGATGAGGGAGAGTTTCGGAAGAAGTTCACGAGGTGCATATTTCATGAAGTCTGCTTCGTAACTGTCGATGATGGATCTCTGGATACGCTCTATCTCCTGGAGATCATGCGTGTTTGTCCATATTTTTACTACTTCCGGCATCCCGCCGGTTACAAGATAGTCTTTATACAGGTTTTCGAGTTTTTGTGTAAGTGATGCGGGAACCTTTTCATCGGATAATAGCGTTTCGAGATGGGAGAGGAGATATGTTTCACCGTTTGCGTAAAGATACTCTGCAAAGTTCATTGGTCTGAGCGTGAGGAAATCGGTTTTACCAACCGGAAAAGATCCCTCCTTTTTTGCGAGCTGAACCCCTAGGAGAGAGCCCGCACAGGCGATATGGAGTTTTGGCATTTCTTCGCAAAAATATTTGAGAGAAGTCAGGGCGTTGGGGCAGAATTGTATTTCATCGAAGATTACGAGTGTTGTGCCGGGTGTAATGGTCTTGTTGGAAAGGAAACTGAGTTCTTTGATGATTCTTGCCGGGTCCATGTCCTGATCGAAACATGCACACTGCGGCGTGTTGTTTTCAAAGGTGAAGTAGACAGTGTCTGTGAAGTTCTGTTTTCCGAATTCTTTGAGTATCCATGTTTTTCCGCATTTCCGGATCACCTTGAGTATGAGGGGTTTTCGTGTTTCGGCGTTTTTCCAGTTTTGGAGATCACGGGTGATGAGTCTGTACATGACGGGTTCACCTTTTATATCCGTATAATGTGTTACGTGTACACCTTTTTCCCACTTAAATGTATGTGCGGGGCTACTTATCTGATCGCAGCAAAGAGCGGTATGCTGAATTGGTGTCCCTTTTTTTCAGGTAAACTTTATCGTACTGAGTTTGAGCAGGCTTGAACTGCCGTCGGTAAAAATCTCGCGGACTCCCACTTTTCTGACACCCGTTACACCCATGCAGGTATTTGAAAAACAAACTTCCCCCGTTCCCATCTGCGGCGCCGGCATCATCGACATCGACGTCGGGAGCGATACGCCCTCGATTTCCAGGGCAAGCATGCGCAGTTCATCGACCCTCCGCCCATCGTAGACGGTCACGACGATATCTCCCCCGGAAACCGCCACATGGAGAACCACATCCGGGTCCTCGAGCGACTTCTGAACCACATAATTCGATCCGAAAAATCCCGCAACAACGGCAACAAAAAGCGCAATAAAAACAATAATAACGAAAAATGCAATCACTAGATTGCGTTTGCTCCTGGGATTGTCTCTCTTGTATCTATACGCCATATTAGTTCAAGCCAATTACTTTGTCAGGTCAATCCAGAGGAGTCCATCTGCGGATCTGATGCAAAGGTGAATGCACCCCCCTGCACGCAGTCAGCAAAAAGACCATATGCAGGGTCATCATGATGTTTTGGAATCCGGAACAGACTCCAAACATTGTATTAATCTATTTTGATTGAATATTACCACTTATCCAATATAAGTCTATCACTTACGTCATATATTGCCTTTATACTATTTTTCCTCCAAACACATTGTAACTATAATTCAGGACAAAATCTCTCTGATGGAAAAAAAGAAGACACTGCCCTATACCATGATCACTGTCGCCGGACAGTTCGCAGTTTCTGGACAGACCCTCTCGCGGGCGTGGTCAAACAGAATCATGATTAACCAAAACGACACACCCATACTATCAGCTGTACTTCTCAACGGTGATATTGCGAGGATAAACATGGAAAAAACCCAATTCGTAGAAAACATTGCCGAGTCGACCCCGGTTCACTCACTCTTCCTGATAAAACGTGCCGACCTTCGAAGCAAGCGAGGCGAACAGTTCGCCCACCTGACTCTTGCCGACAAAACCGGTTTCATCGAAGCGAAGTTTTACGGAGAAAAAGCCGTGGAAATACCCTGAATCGTCCAGACCGGCCGCGTCTATAAAATATCCGGCATAGACAGAGCTAATCAGAACGGCGAGCTTCATGTCTTCTCCGATGCGCCCGAGACCATCAGCGATATCGCTGCCGGACCGATCGACCTCATGCCGGGGCAGGAAAGCGCGTTCGTCTACACGCCTGCAGACCTCGAAGCCAATGCCCGCGAGATCCAGAAGATCATCGCGTCCATCAGAAATACGGACCTCAAACTCTTTGTTGCCTGCTGTCTTGATGCGCGGTTCTACGGATGTCCGGCAGCGATCCGCCGCCACCATGAATACACCGGAGGCCTGTGCGAACACTCTCTCGAAACCGTTAAAATTGCACTCTCGCTCATAGATATCATGCCCAGAACCGATATTAACCGGGATATGGTCATCGCCGGGGCCGTTCTCCACGACATCGGCAAAATCTTCTGCTTCGACAATGTCGGCTACGGCTATGTTCCAAACGATACCTACAACCTCATCGAGCATATCACGATGGGCATCATGTACATCGACGAGTACAAAAACCTCATCTCCGACGACCAGCTTCTCCAACTTCGACACATCATCCAGTCCCATCACGGCTCTTACGGAGACGTGATCCCGTTGACCGTCGAGGCATGGCTCGTTCACGAAGCCGACTCCGGCAGCTCGCTTCTTCGAAGCATCGTCGACGATCTTGGCGAAACCCCCGCCGGTCAGAAGAAAAAAAGGTCTCCGGTCCGAGAAATTCTTATGGCATGCCGTATAACCGCGGAACCATAACCAACAATTAATACCGGAGTCCAACAATAGTAATTACGTAAGGAAGGCACCCATGGAACATGCAGACATAATATCCGGAGCTTATACCTATACCAAAGAGGCATTTTTCAGCCTGAAACAGCTTCCCCGCTGGATCGTGCTCTTTCTCTATGTCGCATTACCCATTCTCGTGTGTCTTGCGGCATCCTCGCTTGTACTGCAGCTGGCGGTTCTTCCGTTGCTCGTAAACGTGTTCGTTAACAGCAACTATGGCTTCACGGCATCGAGCCTCTCGGGTCTTCTACAGTATTTTGCCGTTATCTTGAGTCTTTGCTGCGTCTTTTTCGTACCCCTGATCCAGGGATACTGCTACCGGATCGCAAAAAGCGATAATACGGAAATGCCCGACCATACGAACCTCTGGGGGCTGTTTTTCAGCGGATGGCGGATCAACTTCGTCGTTCTCTATTACGCGATCCCGATCATCGTCATCTCGCTCATCTATGCGATGATCTTTTATTATCTGTTCCCCGAAGCCGGCCTCTATACTACGATCGACGTGCTGGCGCTGGAAAGTCTGTTTACCGTTCTCATCACCCTCTCGTATGTGGCCGTCGAGTTCATCACGATCATTCTGGTCTCGCTGTTTGCGTTCGTCGGACTCGTTCATCTGACGCGTTCCGGCTCGCTTGCGGAGGCGACCCATATCCGCGGGATCGCAGAGATCATTAAAAAGATCGGATGGTACGACTACATTCTTTCCCTGGTGATCATGAGCATCCTCTTCCTTTTAGTCACGTTCATTCTGATCCTGCTTGCTCAGACCTTTGCCTACAACGGCGTTGCGATCGTGATCCTTATTGGCGTCTATCTCTTCGTTATGATCCCGATTGTGGTATTTTTCATCAGATACCTCTCCGAGGTCTATAACACGGCGTTCCGTGTCCCCGAAGAGGACGACGTAGACTTCGATGATTTCTGAATATGCCGGATCAGTTCTCGCTTCAATCCTCCTATTCGCCGAAAGGTTCCCAGCCGAAAGCGATCGAAGAACTGACCGACGGCCTTCTCGACGGCGAGCAGTTTCAGACGCTTCTCGGGGTCACCGGTTCGGGCAAGACTTTCACGATCGCAAACGTTATTCAGAACGTTCAGCGCCCGACCCTTGTTCTGGCGCACAACAAGACCCTGGCCGCCCAGCTCTACAACGAGTTCAGGGATTTTTTTCCAAACAATCACGTCGAGTACTTCATCTCCTACTATGACTACTATCAGCCGGAGAGCTACATCGCGAAAAAGGATCAGTATATAGAAAAGGACGCCTCGATCAATCCAAAAATCGAGATGATGCGTCTTGCCGCGACCGCGTCGATCCTTTCACACCGGGACACGATCGTAGTTGCGTCGGTCTCCTGCATCTACGGTCTCGGTAATCCGGAAAACTTTCAGAATCTCGGGTTCGAGATCAGGAGATGGCAGAAAATCAGCCGCCGGGAACTTCTCGAACGGCTGCTTTCAATCCTGTTCGAGAGAAACGACACGGAACTGATGCCTGGCAGATTCCGTGTGAAAGGCGATACAATCGATCTTATCCCGGGCTACTTCAATGATATCATCAGGGTCGAACTGTTCGGCGACACGATCGACAGGATCAGTGAGATCCATAAAAACACCGGAAAAGAGAAGGAGCGGATGGAGTACTTCTTCATCTATCCTGCCCGCCATTTCGTCACGCCGGAGTCGGAAAAACAGGCGGCAATTGATTCGATCAGAGAGGAACTGGAGTCGGTACTTGCCGAGAACCGGCTGGATGATCTTGCGGCGCACCGGCTGCGCCAGAGAACGCAGTATGATCTGGAGATGATCGAAGAGACCGGTTCCTGCAAGGGAATCGAGAACTACTCGCGGCACTTCGATCACCGGGCGGCGGGAGAGAAGCCGTACTGCCTTCTGGACTACTTCCCGGACGATTTTCTGATGGTGATCGACGAGAGTCATCAGTCTCTCCCGCAGGTTAGGGGGATGTACAACGGCGATCATTCCCGAAAGCTTTCCCTTGTGGAGTACGGTTTTCGTCTGCCGAGCGCGTTCGATAACCGGCCGCTGAAGTTCCACGAGTTTGAGAAGTATCTTCGGCAGGTGATCTTCGTTTCGGCGACGCCGGGCGATTACGAGCGGGAGCATTCGTCGCAGATCGTGGAGCAGATCATCCGTCCGACTGGTCTTGTCGATCCGACGGTCGAGGTCAGGCCGATCACGGGGCAGACGGATGATCTGCAAAAAGAGATCGGCGCCGTTATCAGGCGGGGCGACCGTGCGCTTGTCACGACGCTCACGAAGAAGCTTGCCGAGGAGCTGACCGAGTATCTTGCGGGGCAGGGGATCAAGACCCGGTATCTGCATTCGGAGATCCAAACACTTGAGCGGACGGAACTTATCCGGCAGCTTAGGCTCGGGGTCTTCGATGTTCTGGTCGGCATCAATCTGCTGCGGGAGGGACTGGATATCCCGGAGGTCGGGTTTATCGGCATTCTGGATGCGGATAAGGAGGGGTTCCTGCGGGATGCGAGAAGTCTTATCCAGATCATCGGTCGTGCGGCCAGGAATTCGGACTCGCATGTGGTGCTGTATGCGGATAAGATGACGGATTCTATGCGGGAGGCTCTCGCCGAGACGGCACGCAGGCGGGAGATGCAGATCGCGTTCAACGAAGAGCACGGGATCACGCCGGTGACGATCAAGAAGCCGGTGCGGGAGAAGGAGGTGGATATCAGGGATATCCGGCACCTGCCTAAGTCGGAGATCCCGAACCTGATCATCGAGCTGGAGGCGGAGATGAATGCGGCGGCGGCGGCGCTGGACTTCGAGCGGGCGATCCAGCTCCGGGACCGGGTGAAGGAGTTGAAAGGCGGATCGTGAGCGAAAACGATGTAAGACATACAAAAAGGATATTCCACCGCGGGACGCTCCGCGCCGAAGTCGCGTCCCCGCACCCCATCATTCATAAAAAATCAAACATCAGGGATGATTTTCAAAAGGACGTTTTTTGCAGGTGTATTTTACAAAATTAGAACAAACACAACTGCGGGGATAATTATGTATTATCCCCATCCATTTGCCGAGATTATTTTCAGGATGCACTTTTTCAGCGGCTGGATGTCATTTTGCAGGACATTCCAGACAATTTCCCAGTTTATATCAAAATAGCTGTGAGTCAGCCTGTCCCGCATCCCTGATACGCTGTTCCATGAGATGGCAGGACATTGTGCTTTTTGCTCGTCCGAGAGTTTCTTGCTTGCCTCTCCAATGATTTCGAGTGACTTTTGCACAAAGTGCTGAACTACTCTATCCGTGTCGAGTTTTTCAAAGGTTAGACCTTTGGTATTCTCTTCCAGAAAGAGTGTCTCGTCACGAATGTGGAGCGTGAACATTTTGTCTGTTTTCATACCATTACCACTTCTGCGATGACGTCAGATCGTATGTAGGGACTTAATGAGCGTTCTGCTATCAGGTCAACTTTTCGTCCAAAGAGTTCTTCCAGATAGGTGCCTAGTGAAACCAGATTGGCAAGTGTTGATTCTCCCGGTCTGAATGTATAGAGTACATCAACGTCCGATTCTGGGTTATCCTCACCCCGCGAGACCGAGCCGAATATCCCGATCGTTTCAATGCCGAACCGATTACTCAGCTCCGGCATATGAACTTCCAGTTTTGCGAGGACGTCCTCTTTGATGCATTGGTATTCAGTCATCTCGTCGATATTTGTTAATTAGTTGTAGGATGTTATGAGGTTATTCCCTGTGTGGTAATTGGAAGAGTGTCATCTCTCTAATGTGGGAGAGAAATGGGGACTTGCAGGGAGTGGAAAACGTCCTGTTTGAGTTTAGATATTTATCGTTCGATTCGTATGTTCCTTTCTTCAATCTGCAATTCTTTTTCAAATAGGCCTTATCCGTTGCGAGAAAGCACACCGTGTCAGTCCTATTTAATCAAAAAAGTAAAATCTCCTCACGTGGACCAAAATAAGATATCCCGCCACGGGCCGCTCCGTGCCTGAGTCGCGGCCCCGCACCCCAAAGATTTGAGAGAGAGAGGTACTGCTGCTTTGAAGCAAAAAAGCCCAACACACAAAATCAGCGCTATTGTTTGATTTATGTGTCTCTTTCTTTTTTCTGCAGCCCCTTTTCACAGAAGGTTTTTGAAGTATTGGACCGTTTCTTTGATCCCGTCTTCGATCGAGTACTTCGGGGCATAGCCAAGTTCCTGTTTTGCCTTTGAGTTGTCGGCGACCGAGTATCTGATGTCGCCGGGTCTTGGCGCTTCATAGATTATATCGCAGCTGACACCGGCTGCCCGCATGATCATTCCTGCCAGATCGTTTAAGGAAGTCTGGATGCCGGTCCCGATGTTGAAGGTGCCGCTCGTATGGGAGTTCATCGCGAGCATATTTGCGAGAACGACGTCTTTGACAAAGACGAAGTCGCGGGTCTGGTTTCCGTCGCCGAAGATGACCGGCTTTTTGTCATGGACAATTCGTTCAGTGAACTTCGGGATGACGGCTGCATACTCGGCGTTCGGGTCCTGACGTGGGCCGAAGACATTGAAATATCGAAGAGCTGTTGTCTCGACGCCGAAGAGGTCGGCAAAGTTTCTGCAGTACATTTCTGCCGTGATCTTTGAGACTGCGTAGGGTGAGAGCGGCTCAGGGAGCATGTCTTCCCTTTTCGGGAAGATTGGGTTGTCGCCGTATGCCGCGGCTGATGCAGAGAGAACGACCTTTCGAATGCCGTGTTCTTTTGCGGCGTTGAGGATGTTGAGGGTCCCGGTTGCATTTACCTCGTGGACAAGGAGTGGATCCTCGATCGATTTCTGCACGCTTGCGACCGCTGCAAGATGGAAGATCCCTTCGAAGCTGTGAGTTTTACAGATTTTAGCGAGGCGGGTCCGGTCGGTGATTGATCCTTTGATGAACTCGGCACCGGGCTGGATATTTTTTGTGCTGCCTGCAGACATGTCGTCGAGGAGTGTGACGTCATGGTTTTGCCGGGTGAGTTCTTCTGCGATGTGGGATGCGATGAAGCCGGCTCCGCCGGTGATAAGATACTACATGGGATACTGTCTCCGTATGGTGTTTTATGGTGCGGGGGTGATATCAGGATTCCTATTCGGGGTGGCGGGGTGAGCCGTCAGGCTCGCCATTAGCCAAGCAAATCATTGATTTGCGACTGTGGGTTGGACGCTGAAAGCGGACGACCTAAGCCGAGGCGGGGACCTTTTAGGTCCCTCAGCGGAGCAAATCTTTGATTTGCGACCAATTTGATAGATTTGTGACCCGGCGCGGATCCCGACGCGGTGGAGATATCCTATCTTCCGTGACCCCCATATATTTCAGGTAGTTCAATGGAGATGATATTCAGATATTACGTATGCAGTGTTGGGGTGTGGATTCAATTCGGGAAGGATTAGATTGTGATCCTCCTCCCAAGCTACTTCCCTTCAAAATACACCTCACATATCCCAATCCCTTCTTTTCTGACTATTCAACGACAGATTAGCGAGGCATAATGTTATCTTGAACCTTTGAAATAGGATATCTCCACCGCGAGCCGCACCGCGCCGGAGTCGCGGCTCCGCACCCCATAATTAGAAAGTGGAAATGATCAGAAAAAAGAGATGAGATATGGGAGAAGTATATTTGCCCACTGTCAAATTTAGGTGTGAATATTTGGCATTTGAGCCAGAATCACATATGATATTTTGGCAAGTGACGCTGATGTATCATTTATGTAAGCCTGTAAGTAATGTCCGCCAACAGTCTTCAGGAAAAAGGATGCTTCTCTACGGATAAAAATCTATGATAAAAAAAATTAGGAGTCTCCTCGTTTAAAACTAAACAGAATCTCGACGTATTCTCCAGTGGCTCACCCAGATTCCTGCGGACCTATGAAAACAGAGCCGCATCCATTTTGTCTCTGTTCAAAATCATAGAGTACTGTTGAGGGGTATTTTGAAATTTTTTTAGATCTCATCCTCGTCTTCATCTGCCTCATCTTCGTCCTCAACATCATCCGGGTACTGTTCAGGCGGCTTGCCTTTGCTCTGTATCACAACCGGCTTTTCTGTATCCTCCTCAAGAACCTGCAGGACCCGGCATTTAAACGTCCATTCCTCACCAAAATCAAACACATAGACAAACTGCTTCCCCTTAAATAAAGCAAGCTGACTCAGGCGGACGTCCCTGTCGATCCTGTCCCCTGGATGGTTGCCGCCGTTTTCATCATATCCATAAAAGCTGTCACGACTCCCCCACACGTTATTGTCCATAAAAAACGCATGCATATGATGAACATCCCAGAATTTTGTTTCTGATATAATTATCTCATGCAGATCTTCCAGGGTCATATTCGCCGAGATGCGAATATGCCTATAGCAGCCAGGCTGCATCGAGACACTGAGAATATAGGACCGCCGGACATCGGAAACCTTGGGTCTTCGCCTTTGAATCATACACAAGAGAGGAAAGCCGGAGATATGTATTTTGTCAATTCTCTTGCTGCATACAGAGAAACGCCAAACGAACTGATACTAGTAAAAAGTAAGCGGGACAAAACAGAAGAAGTCCGTGAATAATAGTTGCGACTCCGGGTAAATGAAAATTATTCCAGACGGGAACTTGAAAGCTGGATACAAACCTCAATCCGAGTCATGCACTTCGTATCCTATATCGGCAGGCTAAACCTCATTACTCTCTACCAACAAGAAACAAAAAAAATCAATTGGGCGGGATATATCACACCCCACTTGATCGAATGTTCACTGGAATATGTTTCAGGTATCAGACGGACGATGCTGCACTGCATCCAGATACGTCTTCCATATCCAGATCAGATAGAGGGGCATTTCAATAAGCGTTCCGTTCTCATCATCATGCCTGGCTGCTGCCTGTAAACTTATACGAACGGCGATTTCCGGAGAGAACTTCTTTCGATACTCCTGTAAACTCTTTGCACGCGTATTTTTTCCTGCTTTCACTTCGATCGGGACGATTTTCTCCCCATCCTGCACTAGGAAATCCACCTCGGCAGTTCTCTCCGAACGCCAGAAATACGGGACCTCTCCGGTCACATTCATTACCTCACTCTGAACATAATTTTCCGTCAGCGCTCCCCGCATATCAGCAGCCAGAGGCGATGATGAAAGAAGAGCCGCTGCCGGAAATTTACTCATCTTTCGAAGAAGTCCTACGTCAGCCAGATAAATTTTAAAATACGACGCATCAGCGTACATCGAAAGAGGAATGTACGGACGATCCGCTTTTTCGACTTTATAAATCAGACCTGCATCGATCAGCCACTGCAGAGCATCTTCCAGATCACGTGCCCTTGCTCCTTTTTTCACATGGGAAAAGAGGAATTTACTGTTCTCCTTTGCCAGCTGAAGCGGTATTGCGTTCCATATGAGAGACAATTTCGGGAAATCGTTCAGGGGGGCATGTTTCACAAAATCCAATGAATACGTGTCAAGAATCTGCTGCTGTATGCGTTCGACTTCACCAATGTCGTGTTTCTCTATCCAGGATGAAACAACGGCTGGCATACCCCCGCATATCAGATAATCACGATAATATTCTTCCAGCCTGCCGGTGAAAGCCGCGGGAAGGGGGTCGCCTGCCGGGAGGGACGCAAGATGATCGGCAAGCATCTCATCCCCGTTTGCGACACAGAACTAGTAAAAGTTCATCGGGCGAAGCGTAACAAGCTCAACTGTCCCAACTGGAAATGCGCTGAGGGAAGATATATCGACCGAAGCGTTGAGCAAGGGTCTGCCTTGCGACGAGAGTGGTTTTGCCAGAGCGACCCCGAGCAGTGACCCGGCACATATAACATGCAGCTTTGGCATATCTTCACAGAAGTATTTGAGTGCGGTCAGCGCTCTGGGACAAAACTGAATTTCATCAAATATCACAAGGGTAGTTCCCGGCATGATCGTTTTTCCCCTCTGCACCCCCAGAGATTTTATGATACGTGAAACATCCAAATCTCCTTCAAAGGATTCCCTGAGTCTTTCATCGGATTCAAAATTGAAGTAGGCGGTGTCAGGATAATTCACTTCACCAAATCTTTTCATTATCCATGTTTTCCCGCATTGCCGCACCCCTCTGATAAGAAGGGGCTGACGGTTTGGATCCTCTTTCCATCGTAAGAGATTTTGAAGTATCTGCCGTTTCATGGGGTTGCCTCACACATAATTGCTAGGTATAATGTGTATGTTATACACTTTATCAACATATATGTCTCTTCAAAGGTAATGAAGGTTATCTGTGTTTTCGCAGACCGCCTGCCTTCAATGTATGTCCTCATCTAAATAATTCCCGTACGTCAAACCTGAGTACACCCAAAAAGGAGCCCTTGGATGAGGATTACGGTTGATTTCATCTGCAATGAATTGTTTTTGTTTCAATTGATCTCAACAGGATATCTTAATGATGGGAACAAGATATATGGTATTAGAAATCATGGTCACGACCGAAAGCAAAAAGTAGCAGATCGGGTTTCGGATCAGTCCGGAATATTACCGCAAAATCAAGGAGTTATGCCAGGGAGATGACAACACGTTCACGACGATCAGAGATTATATGACCGCACCAGTTGTTGCAGATATGCTGAGGAGAGAGATGAGTGTCGATACTCTCACCTCCCAGCTTCTGGAGGCTCTTGAGTCGCCGGAGATCAAAATGAAGATCCGGGAAATTATTGAGGGAACGCAGCCCTGATTTTTCCGGACTTTTCACCCGAGCATTTGTCCATCGACCCGTTCCCTAAAATACAGGCATCTTATCCCTTATGGCCGTGGGATAAGCGATCACTCATTCGTTCCGCGGATAATACCCGCCGTTTTTTGCAGCACCCCGGAACTCGATCCTGCCGTTGGTTTTGAGAACACGGATGTACCGTTCAACACTTGATCTGCTCTTACCTGTCAGTTCAGCCAGATCCCTGGTATTGAGACCTGGCTGCCCGTTTATGAGGTTCAATACTGCAGTTACTCCTTCATTTTCCAGGCTGACCTTCGGATTTGCACCTTCATTTATCTGCTTTGCACCTTCATGCATCGATGTTGACTCTCCAAATAATCTCAGGATATCCTTTTCCGTTTCGACGATCCTCCCTGCAATGAATTCGATGAAGGGTTTTGTATCTTTATGTGCGAGTTCGAGTGATTCGACGTATTCATGCCGGAGTATTGGCGGAATGATGCAGATCTGATATCCTGCACGTAATAATACCAGGTTCATGATGAGTCTTGCAACCCGTCCGTTGCCGTCGATGAAGGGGTGGATGAAGACGAATTTCTGGTGTGACAATGCTGCAAATTTGACCGGATCAGTAGTTTTTTCATGGGTATTGAACCAATCGATATATTCTTTCATTTTATCCGGAATCTGATCCGGTTTTGGCAAGGGGTAATGACTACCGGTGACAACAACACGCTCTTTCCGATAGATTCCTGCATTGTCTTTGTCTATCTGATCATAGAATAATCGGTGGATTGTTTTGATATGGTCTTCGGTTATTGTTTTCGCTGAAAGGATGTCGTAGATGTATCCGTATGCTTTGGCATGGCCGAGTGTTTCATAGATATCACGCAGCGGCTTGCCGCGGACGGTGAGTCCGTCTTCTATGAGGATCTTTGTTTCCGATTCGGTAAGACTGTTTCCTTCTATTGCATTGCTGGTGTAGGTGAGACCTACACGGAAGTATTTTTTTAATGAGGCGAGTGTTTCCGGAGGGAATGGACGTAATGCGTCTATTCTTTTTTTATAATATCTGCATTTTTCAAAGGTATCGGTCATGGTGATCACAGAAAAAGACCTGGCAGCATGCAGGCATTCAGGTGCTGCTTTCGTTGTATCATATATTGGTTTTACAGCCTCAAATAGCTATTTCCAAGGTCATGGGTATCATCCGGGGAGGGAATTTGAACTGCTTTTATCCATGAAAATATACCAGAACATACACATAATGAGGGCTGTGATGGGCTGGGTGGACGTTGAAAGCGGCCGACCTCAGGCACACATAAAAATGTCAGCATCAAAAAATCAATCATTCGTTTAATTCAAGTGCTGTACGCAGGGCATATATCTGCTTATAAAGAGGCGGGATATCGTTTACTGCAAGATCCCAGACGTATTTGAGATTGACATTTGCATATGCATGGATCAGACGGTCCCTCATACCGGCCATTTTTCTCCAAGGGATATCATGATATCGCGTGCGGATCTCTTCTGGGATATGTTTTGCCGCTTCACCGATGATTTCAATGAAACGGATGATACCTCCGCTGTAGAGCGGATCGGTTAAGAACTCCAGATAATCCATGCGGCCGACAGCAACCATGATGTTTTCAGATTGTTCGCAGATGTCGTCTAAATATGTGAGGATATCAGGCGTTTTCATACAGCAGCTTGTCCAGGACTGCAGAAGATGACATCTTTTTGTATGTTGGAGCGAATCCGCGGTTTGAGATATTCAAAGGAGACGAGGTCGACTTTGCGTTCCAGTATCGATTCAAGATACTCAGCGAGAGCAAGATAATTGTCGAATGTGTCGAATTCCGGTTTGCATGTATACAGGAGGTCGATGTCACTGTAGGGTGTGTCTTCTCCGCGTGCGACTGAGCCGAAGAGAGCGAGGAACTCAATGCCGTAGACTGTCTGGAGAGTTGAAAGAGAGGAGGCAAGTTGTGTAAGGACGCGGTCTTTGATACTTACATATTCGGACATTGACTGATGTCTGAGTATTTGTCTTTCGTATGTTATGAGGTTTTGCCTGCCTGGTAGTGTCTGATAATGGGGAGAGGAAGATAATAGGTTTTGCTGTCATGGGCGTGTTGATATGATTTGTTTTTCGGTATGGGGGGTCCTCTGTGTGGGTATCCTATTTATTAGGGTCATATCTGTTTCCAGGCGGTTCATCTGCGGCGGAATCTATAGATGATGTGAAATAAGCAAGGTCAGGATCTCTTTTTTTGGGTGTACGTCGAGTTCGTGTACGGGTAATATACGGACACATGAGATATCCCACCGCGAATAATCGCGAATCTACGCGAATCGCATTTTCCTTACGCTGTCTTCTTGTCCTCGTCGTTTCACTCCTCGGCCGCGTTCCTACGCTGCGCCTCATCGCCTCCGCGTGGCCGGAACGCCAGCGTGGAAAATGCTGGAAAACCCGCGTCGCGGGTTTTCTCTTCATCAGAGATATCTATTTATTACCTGAAAATAGAAGAGAATTTCATGGATACTGGTGTGAATAATCCAGATCTTCTCTACCCGGAAGAAGTTCGAAAAATTATCGGGTGTGCGATGACCGTTTACAATACGCTTGGAATCGGCTTTTTGGAAGGCGTGTATCATGATGCTTTGGAGGTAGAATTTGGTTTGCAGGGCATCCCTTTTGAACACAAGAAACACCTGGATGTCTATTACAAAGGAGTAAAGCTGCCGGGTTTCTTTGAAGCAGATGTTGTCTGTTATGGAAAAATCATCCTTGAATTAAAAGCGATCTCCCGATTGACTGAAATTGATGACGCACAACTGATCAACTATCTGAAAGCCACCGGAATCCGGGCGGGTATTCTGATAAATTTTGGGAAGAAAGGTAAACTCGACTGGAAACGGTTTGTCTACACGAACGATCTTTACTTCAGAAAGGAGAATGTACCGAAATAAACAAAAAGAAAACCCGCGACGCGGGTTTTCCAGCATTTTTCGTTCCGCCGTCCCGGCCACGCGGAGCCGATCAGGCGTAGCGTAGGGACGCGACCGAAGGTCAAGAGGGCGGAACAGGAAAAATGCGATTCGCGTAGATTCGCGGTGGGATTTCTCATGTGTCCACAGTATTGCCGTACACGAACTCGACGTACACCCAAACAAGAGTACTAAACCTTTAGTAATGATACCCGCCCCGGGAACCCCGTACACGAAACCCACAAATTCGCAAACCTTCGGTTTAGTCGCAAGTCTATCGACTTGGTCGCAAACTTTCAGTTTGCTCTGCTGAGGCCGCCCTTTGGGCAGCCCGCCTCAGATGAGGTCGTCCGCGTTCCGCGTACAACCCACCCCCACAAAAGAGTATATCCCGGAGACCCATCCCGGGATATGACCCCTGAGCGATGTGCATCTTTATCCTGCAAACCGCTTCTCCAGGACCCCGTCTGCAGATGCCTGACGCATTCACGCGCCGCATTTCTGTTTGCTGAATCTTTGGATGCTTAGGGTCTGCGCTCTTTTTTCCGGCGCTCTTCCTCCAGTTCCTCTTCACGCCATTTGTTCATTTCCTTAATGACGATCCGGCGCTGGAGTTCGGACGGCTTGATGCCTCCCTTTTTTGCACGGCGGTAGAACCATTCCTTGTTTTTCATCGGGATTCTGGTTGAGATCCGGCCATTGTATTCGACGGGCGTTTCCATGATGACCTGGCTCATTTTGAGACAGATCTTCGTATGCGTACTTGAGTTCAAGCCGGAGCCTGACTCTTCCATTGTGTCAATAATTTTCTCAGTCATTAGAATTCCTTGCCTATTCATCGGCATGGTGTTCTACGTCGATGCATGCCGATTTACCCAGCGGCATACCTTTTCCTGCTGTCGAGAGAGGGACAAACGTGTCCTCTTCCGGGATTTTTCCGTTGACCGGCACGATTCCCATGCCGGGATGGACATCGGGCTGATGAAAAAAGGCTTGAGGGTTCACCCTTGGCAGAGGGGATAGTAAGGTAATGCGGGATCCCATGCCTCTATAGCATCTTGCCGTCCAAAAGGACTCGTGCTAGCCCAGGCTGTTTTTCATTTGCCTGATGTTGTTAATATTTGGTGTGTTTTTGAAGTATTTAATGGTTATTTTTTGCGTATTGTGTATATTTTGCGTGTATTTGTCTGTTTTATTTTTGAGTTATGCTGTCTGGTGATATAAATGCCAGACCGCGCGGTGCGAGAGTGCCTTTTGTTGTGGTGGAGGGTGTGTTGTTGGTGAGTGGGAAGGTGGTTAAGCATTGTCGCGAAGCGAGTTTTGATATATAGGGTTTTTGATTTATTCAGAGGTGTGTTTTTCTGGGGGTCATTTCGTGCTGGAATGGGGGACGCGGTGAACGCGTAGGGGCGGGCCGGTCCATAGGACCGGTCTTAGCTGAGGCGGGTTGGACGCTGAAAGCGGCCAACCTCAGCAGAGCAAACTGAAAGTTTGCGACCAAGTCCATAGACTTGCGAGCAAACCGAAGGTTTGCGAGTGAGTGTGCGCAGGAAAAATGGATTGGGGGAGAGGAGGTGGGGGGTGAGAAATAGCAACATCAGATAATTGTATTCTTTCGTCTTGGCACATACGCAGATATGCGTTGAACATATGGTGCGGGAATGTCACGCTTCTCCTCATGTACACATATACAAACACAACACTCATCATCTCTTATTTGAAATGATTAATCCATAGGGAAAATATGGCGTATCTGGTTACTGGAGGCACAGGTTTTATTGGCTCGCATCTTGTGGACGAACTCTTGGCGGGCGGCGAAGAAGTAGTAATTATATCCAACAAATCTGATAAAACAATAAACGATAATCTTTCCACGGTATCAGCTGATATTGTAGATATCGATCAGGTACGCTCTGTTTTTACGAATTATGATATAGATGGTGTTTTTCATCTGGCTGCAATGGGTGTTGCACCTGCTTCATTCTCTAATCCCCGCCAGTTTAATGATGTGAATATTACCGGGACTGCAAATATTCTCATTGCTGCGCATGAGGCAGGCATTGATCGGCTTGTCTTTGCCTCCTCATCACTGGTCTGTGGTAAAAGTTCATCTCCGGTATTGTCGGAAGATACGCCTTTCAATCCGCTTACACCCTACGCGGTCTCAAAAATTGCTGGAGAGATGTATTGTAACATGTTCTCAGAACAATACGGGTTAAAAATCTCAGTATTACGATATATTAATGTTTACGGGCCACGTCAGGATCCTGATGCCGAGTTTGCAGCTGCAATCCCAAAATTTACCGATATGATCCTCAATAAGAAGTCGAGAATATCTATCAACCCATTTTTTAACGCGAATCATGATTTAAGGAAGATTGGCTACATCCATACCCCCTCACCCCCCCCCCCAAAAAAAGAAGAATACCCATTATTCCTTGACGTTTTTTTTTTAATTTACACTCTGTTTTGAATCGTTTTCACCTGATAGATATTATAACAAAATGCAGCCAGCATATTTTTCACTCGTACTCTTTGCAGCGTTGTTACCTTCACCAACCCTGCATGAAAAACATTTTTGATCACTGCATAGGGTCTCTCGCCCTTTGATCTCTTCCTACTTATTCGCAGATTTCTCAGTTTATCTCGTATGCCAATGGGATGCCCTCTCGCTCCCCTTTTCATTGTG
>NIZU01000075.1 GCA_003315675.1 Methanocorpusculum sp. MCE | reverse complement strand
GTGAGGGGAGGGGATTATACAGCACGACTCCGGAACATATGCCTCCTGATCACCAAAAATATCTGACGTGGAATGGTGATCGTTTCAGAAAATGGGGCCGACATATTGGAGAGAATACATGTAATGGTGTTGATTTCTTTCTTACCAATCCAAAGATTGAACAGCAGGGATACAAAGCCTGTATGGCTTTGCTGAAGCTTTCTGATAAGTATTCCCAGAAAAAACTTGAGGAGGCGTGTAAACGTGTTCTATCTTACACCGGAAAACCAAGTCTGAAAGGCGTGCAGGCTGTTTTGAAAAGCGGGATAATAGGGTTGAAATCAGTTGATATGCCGGATAAACCGGTTACGTCGAAGTATGGGATTACGCGCGGTCCGCATTATTATCAGAGGAATGATGACTGATGCTTACTGAAGAGACCATAACCAAACTCAATGAACTCCGATTGTATCAGATGGCAGAAGTATTTCGTAAATTCCAGGTGGATGCAAATTCTTCGGCACTTTCCTTTGAAGAACGTCTCGGAATTATGGTTGATCAGGAGTGGTCAGTTCGCAAGAGTAAGAAATTGTCACGCCTCTGTAAGTCGGCTGGCTATGTTTTTCCCCATGCATGTATCGAAGATATCAGGTATGATTCCACGCGCCGTCTGGATAAGACGATGATTGCAAAGTTGTCAGCATGTACGTTTATCCAAAAGGCAGATAATGTAATCATTCTCGGGGCTACAGGAACAGGGAAGAGTTATCTGAGTTGTGCGATCGGGATAGCTGCCAATCGTAATTTTTATACGGTGAAATACATAAGACTTCCTGACCTGTTTTCTGATCTGGCAGTTGCCAGAGCCGAAGGGACGTATAAGCAGGTTATTCGTGAGTTTCAGAGTGTAAGACTTTTGATTTTGGATGAGTGGCTGCTCTTTCCTTTAACAGCAACGGAAGCACGGGATGTGCTGGAGATTGTTGAGGCGAGATATGATCGAGGGTCAACTGTTTTCTGTTCACAGTTTCAGGTCGAGGGGTGGTATGAAAAAATTGGGGAGGCGACATTTGCCGATGCAATTTGTGATAGGGTCGTTCATAATGCTTATACGATTGTTCTTGAGGGGGAGTCTATGAGAAAGATTCTGGGAGTAAAGAAGTAATAAGTGGAATTATTCCCACGTTCTATTTTTCATACGGATATGTGGGTATGTCATGTGCGGAATTCTTGTATCATTTCAGCGGACTTGTTGTGTCATGGTGAGCGGAATGGGTGTGTCATATGGGACGTAATATTCAGGCATCACAGAATACTGCGTTTGAAGGTTTTCAAAAAAGAGAGCGGCGAAAAAAGTTAGAGTTTTTTTCCTGCGTCCGGTCCGGGTATGCAGGTGAAAATCTCTTTGACGGTGATCTTGACCAGTTCTTTTCCCGGCAGTCCGGGTTTTTTCGCGTCAAGAAGCTCCTTCATCTTTTTGTGGTCGGCGGTTCCCGATTCCACTGCGGCAGTTCCTTTCATCTGGAAACAGTTGCCGATATCACGGCTCCATACCAGAAGAGACACTTTTGGGTTCTCTTTGATGTTTGCCATGGTTTTGTTCATAAAATTATTTGCAATCCAGATTGTGTCATTGTCCATGACCCAGATTGCGCCCATCGGGGCAGCATTCGGGACACCGTTTTTGGATGCGGTGACCAGATGACATACGCCGACTTTGGCAATCTGCTCTTTGAGTTCTGCAGTAAGTAATGCCATGGTGATAAAATGTGCTCTTCTGGTATGTCAACTTTTCCCGAAATGCCTGTTTGAAACCAGATCGGGGACAAGATTCGAACTTGACATTTATTATCCATCACCACTCATATATGAGCATGGTTTCTGACGAGCATAAAAGTCATTTTGGCTCTCTTGCCGCTTCACACGGCGGCGACCGTGCGGAGTTAATTGACGCAGTTCTCAAACAGCTTGAGATTGACAATGTACGGTCGGTTCTCCTCCAGTTCTCGGACATGGTAGGTAAACCGAAAAATGTCGCGATTCCGACGAAACAGATGAAGAAAGCCTTAACTGAAGGTATCAGTTTCGACGGTTCTTCAATTCAGGGGTTTGCGAGACTAGAAGAGTCGGATATGGTGCTCAGGCCCGAGCCGGCAACATATCAGATCATTCCCTGGTCCGATGAAAAATACCGGGTTGCAAGATTCATCTGCGATGTTTACACGACCCGCGGCGAACCGTTTATCGGCGATCCCCGGTATATTCTCCGTCAGCAGCTGGAAAAAGCGGCAAAGCTCGGATATACCTTCAACGTCGGTCCCGAGATGGAATTTTTCCTCTTCAGAATGGTGAATGTTCATCCGTCCGTGGAACTTCAGGATCACGGAGGATACTTCGATCAGACCCCGACCGACCCCGGAGAGGATGTCCGCCGCGATTTAGTAACCTCGCTTTCTGAAATGGGATTCGATATCGAAGCATCCCATCACGAGGTCGCCCCATCTCAGCACGAGATCGATTTCACTTACGGGAACGCCCTTTCAATGGCAGATAAGGTTGTAACCTTTAAGTTTGTTGCAAAAACGCTCGCTCTTCACCGCGGTCTGCATGCCACTTTTATGGCAAAACCGATCTACGGCATCAACGGTTCCGGGATGCATGTCAACTGCTCGCTGATGAAGGACGGACAGAATGCATTCTTTGACCCCGAAGGAGAACACCAGCTCTCCGACACTGCCCGGCATTTTATTGCAGGGATCCTCAAACATATCGATGCAATCACCCGGATTGCAAATCCTACCGTGAACTCATACAAGCGGCTTATCCCGGGATACGAGGCTCCGGTCTATGTCGGCTGGTCCGCGATGAACCGTTCCGCCCTTATCAGAGTCCCCTCGTCCCGCGGCAAAAGTACCCGCGCCGAACTGCGCAGCCCAGATCCGACCTGCAACCCGTATCTGACGTTTGCCGTGATGCTTGCAGCCGGTATGGAAGGCGTTACCCAGAAGATCGAGCCCCCGGAGAGCGTGGACAAAAATATTTTCAGAATGAGCGCGGAAGAGCGGGCAGCCGAAGGAATACGCTGCCTCCCCTGGAGTCTGCATGAAGCAAACACCGCTCTGATGAACGATCCGCTTCTCTGCAGTGTTCTTGGCGAGCATGTGGTTTCCCAGATCAACCGTCTCGGTGAACTCGAGTGGGGAGACTTCTCCAAGTATATCACCGACTGGGAGCTCAACCGCTACCTGGCCACATACTAAATTATACCAACTCTTTTTTTGGATCCACTGTCTTTTTTGAATTTGCCGGTGTGCCGCGGCGCTTTTTCCCCGTCTTCAATGTGCTGACTGCAAATGTATATATTGTTAGCCCCATAACTATTTCATACATGGAAGACAGACCACCTGCGGCGATCCTGATCAGGATCCTGGCAAACCATATCAAACGAAACCTGGACAACACCGCTTCCCAGGGGCCGCTGAAAAATCTCACCGGTACCCAGATCCATATAATCGGCTATATCCGCCACGCAGGAACCCGCGACGTCTTCCAAAAAGACATCGAGACAAAATTCTCCATCCGACGGTCTACGGCCACCGGGATACTCCAGCTGATGGAAAAAAACGATCTCATCATCAGAGAACCGGTTGACTATGATGCCCGGCTCAAAAAGATCCTGCTCACAGAAAAAGCCCTGGCAGTCAGCCGGCAGGCAAAACGCAATGTCTCTGATCTCGACAAACATCTGACAAAAGACATCCCCGCAGAAGAACTCGAAGCAGTTCGTTCGGTTCTTTGGAAGATGCTGAACAATCTGGAGAAGATGACATGAATCATATCATAAAACGCCTTGCGGGTTCTATCCGCGAGTTTAAAAAAGACAGCCTCTTAACCCCCCTGTTCGTCTCGTTCGAAGTGGTAATGGAGGTCATCATCCCCTTGATTCTTGCAAGCCTCATCGATGACGGCATCACCGCAGGAAATATGGGCGTCATTCTCCGACTTGGTCTTGCCTTATTCATCTCAGCAATATTCTCGCTTATATTCGGCATTCTCGCCGGAAAATTCGCCGCATCCGCATCCACCGGATTTGCACGCAATCTCAGGCATGATATCTTCTATAATGTGCAGAGTTTCTCATTTGCAAACATCGACAAATTCTCGACATCCAGTGTCGTAACAAGACTTACCACCGATGTCACGAATGTGCAGAATGCCTATCAGATGCTTATCCGGGTTGCGGTACGCTGTCCTCTGATGCTGATTTTGTCCTACCTAATGGTCATCACCATCAACCCCGAACTTTCCATCATCTATCTTGTATTGATTCCAATTCTCGCCGGAGGCATGTATCTCATCATCGTCAAGGTCCAGCCCATTCCAGCCCATATTCGAGAAGGTATTCAAAACCTTCGACCGGCTCAACAAAGTCGTTCAGGAAAATCTCCGAGGGATCCGAGTTGTAAAATCCTATGTCCGCGATGAGTATGAAGAGGAAAAGTTCAAAAATGTTTCAAAAGACATTTACGTATACTTTTCCCATGCAGAAAAACTCCTTGCATTCGTCAGCCCCTTGATGCAGTTCATTGTTTACGCGGCGATCCATCTCGTCTCCTGGTTCGGCGCCCAGTTCATCGTTGCAGGAACGCTCACCACGGGTGAGCTGGTCTGTCTGTTTGCCTATACGATGCAGATTTTAATGAGTCAGATGATGCTTGCGATGGTCTTTGTCATGATCACCATGTCCCGTGCATCTGCCCGGCGTATCGTCGAGGTCCTCGATGAAGAGAGCAGTCTTACAAACCCGGAAGATCCGGTGTTCTCCGTCAAAAACGGCGACATAAGCTTCCGCGATGTCGACTTCAGCTACTCCACCGATGCCGAGAGGATCTGTCTTCAGAAGATCAATCTGGACATAAAATCCGGCGAAACGGTCGGGATCCTCGGCGGGACCGGCAGTTCCAAGACGACGCTCGTCCAGCTGATCCCCAGGCTCTATGATGTGACCGGCGGATCGGTCATGGTCGGGGGAGTGGATGTTCGAACGTATGATCTGACGACGCTTCGCGATCAGGTCGCCGTCGTTCTGCAGAAAAACGTCCTTTTCTCGGGAACGATTAAGGAGAACCTCAAATTGGGAAATCCCGACGCCTCTGATAAGGAAATAATCCGCGTCAGCAAACTGGCGTGCGCCGATGAATTCATCCAGCATTATCCCGAGAAGTACGACACACGGATCGAACAGGGAGTTTCAAACGTCTCAGGCGGTCAGAAACAGAGATTGTGTATCGCCCGCGCTTTGCTGAAAAAACCGAAGATCCTTATTCTGGATGATTCCACGAGCGCCGTTGATACGAAAACTGATGCACAGATCAGACAGGCGCTGATGACCGAGATCCCGGACACCACGAAGATCATCATCACGCAGAGGATCTCCTCGGTCGAGAATGCGGACAAGATCATCGTGATGGACGGCGGCCACATCAATGCGGTCGGCACGCATGCCGAACTCCTGCGCAGCAATCCGATCTATCAGGAGGTCTATTCGACCCAGCAGAAGGGGGGTGAAGAGTAATGCCTCCCATGAATCATGGACCGAAAGGCGGCGGGCATTCCGGGATGCCGGTCGTTGGAAACAAACCCAACGATGTGAAAAAGACGCTGAAACGTCTCCTTTCCTATCTTCCGGGCATGTACAAAGTAACGCTCGGCGTCGTTGTCATCTGCATCAGTCATTGGTTCGCTCTTCCTCGAAGTGCTGATCGATGATTACATCACGCCGCTTATCGGTGTGGAAAATCCGGTGTTCACAGGGCTGCTGCAGGTCATCCTCTTGATGGCGTTTATCATCCTCTGCGGTGTTCTTTCAACGCTTATCTACAGCAGACTCATGGTAATCATTTCCCAGGGGGTCATGAAGAGGATCCGTGATGATATGTTTGTCCATATGCAGAAGTTACCCATCAGCTACTTCGACACGCATAAGTTCGGCGACACGATGAGTCATTACACAAACGATACGGAAACCCTTCATCAGATGCTTTCGCAAAGCGTTCCCCAGGTGTTTTCTTCGATAGTGACCATCATATACTCGTGTTCTGCGCTATGGTCTATACGAGCGGTCCTTTGACGATTCTCGTAATAGTTATGGTGATCGTGATGTTCTTTGTGATGAAAAACATCGGAGGAAAGAGTGCGGTTCATTTTGTCCGTCAGCAGAAGTCGCTTGGGACCGTGAACGGGTATATCGAAGAGATGATCAACGGACAGAAGGTTATCAAGGTTTTCTGCCATGAGGATAAGGTCAAAGCCGAGTTCGATGTGATGAACGACGAACAGTGCGGACACGCGAAATCCGCGAACACCTTTGCGAATATTTTCATGCCGATCGTCATAAAATCTCGGAAATATCCAGTATGTTCTGGTGGCCGTACTGGGCGGAGCTTTGGCAATCAGCGGGGTAGGCGGTCTGAATCTTGGAGCGATCGCGGCCTTCCTGCAGCTGAGTAAAAGTTTCATGATGCCGATCAGTCAGGTCTCCCAGCAGCTGAGTTCGGTTGTCATGGCATTGGCCGGCGCAGAGCGGATCTTCAAACTGATGGATGAGCCGCTGGAAGAAGATACCGGAGATGTTACTTTGGTCAATGCAATGTATGAGGGATCAGCTCTTACCGAGGCGCCGGCATATACGGGCATCTGGGCATGGAAGGAGATCGCGGACGGCTCGCCGGTCTATACGAAACTGGAGGGGGATGTTCAGCTTCACGATGTAAGCTTTAGTTATACGCCGGACAAGGAAGTTCTGCATGACGTGTCTGTCTATGCAAATCCCGGTGTCTGTCTATGCAAATCCCGGTCAGAAGGTGGCGTTTGTCGGGGCGACGGGGGCCGGGAAAACGACGATCACTAATCTGATCAACCGGTTTTACGATGTGCAGGAGGGCGAGATATTGTATGACGGCATCAATGTGAAGCGGATCAGAAAAGCCGATCTGAGACATTCGCTCGGGATCGTGCTGCAGGATACGAATCTGTTTACGGGGACGGTCCGGGAAAACATCAGGTATGGTAAACTGGATGCGACGGATGAAGTGGTGTATGAGGCGGCGCGTCTTGCAAACGCACATGACTTCATCACGAGACTTCCGGATGGATACGACACGATTCTGGAAGGAGACGGGGGAAGCCTTTCCCAGGGTCAGCGGCAGCTTTTATCCATCGCGCGGCCGGCGGTGGCGAATCCTCCGGTGATGATCCTGGACGAGGCGACCTCGAGTATCGATACCCGAACGGAGGCTATCGTTCAGGCGGGTATGGATTCCCTGACGAAGGTACGTACGGTCTTTGTGATCGCTCACCGGCTGTCTACCGTGCAGAATGCGGACGTGATTATGGTTCTCGAGTCGGGACGGATCATCGAACGCGGGACGCATACGAAGCTTATCTCCGAGAATGGCAAGTATCATCAGCTGTATACCGGCGCGTTCGAGCTGGAATAATTCTTTTTTTAGAAAAAGTGTACGGGCTTTTTTTATTCGTCAGGTTCATGATGTTTTGAGTTGTTTTGGCATCTATCCGCCATCACACGAAATTCACAAAAACGTCCACGAAAACACGAAAAAGAACAAATTGAGAATTTCTAACAACCTTTTTTTTGACAGAAAGTACTTTCTTTTCGTACGTTGAGTAGTATGTATGGGGACTTTCAGCAGCTTTGGTCTCAACCAGGCAT
>NIZU01000074.1 GCA_003315675.1 Methanocorpusculum sp. MCE | reverse complement strand
CCCAGTTAGACGGCACTGATCGCAGTATTCCACCCAGAGATGGTTTAATGTTACACCGCTTTTGGACATTTCTGTATGAAGATAGGCAAAATCGGGAGTTTGGTAAGAAATAGCTGCAGCGGAGGTCGGATAGAGGAGGATACTGACCTCGGCGTTTTGCCATTCTTTCACTGTTTCCCAGTTCTGGTTGCATTCGGTAGCACGTTTGAGTGTGCGGCTGACGGTTGACCGCGAACAATTACATGATTCTGCGATCTGTTGGTTATCTATCCCCAGATTTTTTAATCGGAGGATCTCTTTGTGATTGGTCATAGGACTTTTCCTTGGGCATATGATATGCCAGAGGGAACGTCTGGAAGAAAAGAGTATGAATGTTTGCTATGACGGATTGAAAGGAATCTGTGCGGGTCATGTGCGGAATTCTTGTATCATTTCAGCGGACTTGTTGTGTCACGGTGAGCGGAATGGGTGTGTCATATAGAACGCAATATTCAAATATCCGCTATCTGTGGATTCAGATTGTCAGTGAGATCTTTTAGATTACTCGAAGCATGATGATACTCTCCCGACTCCAGATCGGATCCGACCATGTAAAATACCAGATAATTTTCACTTGACGCTGAAACCGGAAGGATCATCGCGGAGATGAAAAGCAGGATAATTCCTCCAAGTATCAGCGTTTTTTGGACCACACCATTTGATATCATTGTATTTCAGTCATCAGTCTAAGGTAATATAGTATTCCTTCATCTAACAGAGAGGATATTATATTCATAGGACCGAATTAATAGATAATGTTTGAAGGACTGAAATATAAACTCGGTCTCGGGAAAAAAAAGAACCCGATTCCGGAGACGGAAGCGCCAGTTCCCGCCGCCGATATCATATCATCACCCCAGCCTGAGGTAAAAAAAGCCCCGGGCTTCCTCAATAAAATCAAAACTCTCGTTGTAGAACATGAGTTTGTCCTCTCCGAAAAAGATATCGAGGAATCCCTCTTCGAACTCCAGATGGTCCTCCTGGAGTCCGACGTAGCCTATCCGGTAGCCGAGGCGATCACCGAACATATGAAAAAAGAGCTCGTCGGCACGCACCGGAAACTCCGCGAATCAGCCGATGATGTTGTCACGAACGCTCTTCGGCATGCCATCGAGGAGGTTCTCGGCGAGGGGTTCGATCTCGTATCCTATGTCAGAACGCATGACCGTCCGGTCAAGATCCTTTTCACCGGGGTAAACGGGACCGGGAAAACCACCTCGGTTGCCAAGATCGCCCACTATCTTCAGAGTCAGGGACTCTCCGTCGTGGTCGGAGCCGGCGATACGTTCCGTGCCGGGGCCATCGAACAGATCCGTGTCCACTGTGACCGGCTCGGGATCAAACTCATCGCCCATCAGGAAGGAGCCGATCCCTCGGCCGTTCTCTACGACACCGTCGAGTATGCCAAAGCCCACAAAACCGACGTTGTCCTCGCCGATTCGGCAGGGCGGTTCCACAACCGGGTCAACCTCATGAACCAGCTGGAAAAGATCAAGCGCGTGATGAAACCCAATCTCGTCTTCTACGTGGATGAGGCCGTTGCGGGAAACGACGCGGTCATCCGCGCCGAGGAGTTTGAAAAGACTGTCTCCACAGACGGTGTCATTCTCACCAAAGTCGACATGGATCCAAAAGGCGGTGCTGCAATTTCGATCGCCTACACGATCGGAAAACCGCTCGTCTTTCTGGGTGTCGGGCAGGGGTATGACGATATGAAACCGTTTACTCCTTCGCTGATTATTGATGAAATATTCGGAGATGACTAACATGGGACTTGATACACTTTCCAACTCACTCAAAGACGCGATGAAGAAACTCGCCGGCAAGACGGTCATTGACCGTGCCGCCGTCGACGAACTCGTCCGCGATCTCCAGCGTGCTCTGCTTTCCTCTGACGTCAACGTCAAACTCGTGATGGAGCTTTCCAAGCAGATCAAAGCCCGTTCTCTCGACGAAGATCTCCCCAAAGGCATCAACGCCCGTGAACATGTTCTCAGGATCGTGTATCAGGAGCTGGTAAATCTTGTCGGCAAAGAGGCCGAGTTTTCCTTAAAACCGCAGAAGATCCTGATGGCCGGTCTGCAGGGTTCGGGTAAGACCACCACGACCGGAAAACTCTGCCGCTACTTCCAGCGCAAAGGGCTGAAAGTCGGGGCGATCGGTGCTGACAACTTCAGGCCGGGAGCATATGCCCAGCTGGAAACGCTCTGCAAAAAGATCAATGTTCCCAGTTACGGAGATCCAAAGGAGAAGGACGCCGTAAAAATCGTTAAAGATGGACTTGCCGCTCTCAAAGATGTGGATGTCATCATCGTCGATACTGCCGGACGTCATGCTCTGGAAGAGGATCTGATCGATGAGATCACGCAGGTCAACGCATACCTCAAACCCGATCACCGCTGGCTCGTCATCGACGCAGCTCTCGGTCAGGCGGCCCGTGACCAGGCCAAACGGTTCCATGAAGCGATCGGCATCGACGGCGTGATCGTGACGAAGATGGACGGTACGGCGAAAGGAGGAGGAGCCATGTCTGCTGTCGCCGAAACCCAGTCCGGAATCGTTTTCATCGGCAACGGTGAGACGATCGACGATCTCGAACGCTTCGATCCGAACGGATTCATCTCCAGACTTCTCGGTATGGGCGATCTCAAAGCCCTCGTTGAAAAGGCCGAGGAGTCGATGAATGCCGAGGATGTCGATGTCAACGCCATGCTTCGGGGAAAGTTTACGCTGAACGATATGTATAAACAACTCGAAGCGGTGCAGAAGATGGGTCCGTTAAAGCAGGTTCTCTCCATGCTGCCGATGGGCAACATGAACGTTCCGTCCGACGCGCTGGAAGGGACCGCCGACAAGATGAAAAAGTTTAGGATCATCATGGATTCCATGACACCCCAGGAACTTGACGAACCTGCCTTAATCAACACATCCAGAATGATGCGGGTTGCCAAAGGGTCCGGTTCTTCGGTCGAAGAGGTCCGTGACCTCATAAAATTCTATAAAATGATGCAGAAAACGCTGAAAGGTTTCAGAGGAAACAGGATGGCGATGGGGAAAATGATGAAACAAATGCAGAAAGGCGGCATGGGACCTATGGGTCCGATGTAAGCCTGTTTTTTTTATATTACGACTTGGTATACGTCAGATTATAATTGTCTGTCCCGGTTCAGTCCGGGAGGATGGTAAAGTGGATCAATGCCTCTTTGTAGTAATTAATGTACGTGTTTTCTTTGTAGGGGTACCAGACCATTTCCCAAGGTTTGTCAGCGACTCCATACTGATTCGTCCAGAATGAAAGACCCGTACAGTTAGCATAGATCTCATTTTTGATCGTATAGAGCATCCCGTTGTATTCATACACATCAAGAGCGGTCCATGTCCCAACATATCCTGCAAGGGGATCTCCCGCATCTCTGAAAAAGGTGCGTCCATCTTCATCAGCAGCATACATCCCATCCTCAGAGATCGTTGTTAACCATGAGTCATATGCGTATGCATAGGACCCGTCCTCGTTTTTTATCCAGGACATATTGGAGACATAATCAGCTCCGTCATCATACACCCAGGTTTCGGTATCTTTTCCGCCGGGATTGAACACTATTACGATCTGAGTAACATTGGAAGCAGGAAAATCGGTGAGTTTTTCACTCGTCCAGGTACCGACGATATTCTGGGATGTGCTCACACACCCGGCCGAACTGATCATTATTATGAGAATATCTATCAACCCATTTTTTAACGCGAATCATGATTTAAGGAAGATTGGCTACATCCATACCCCCTCACCCCCCCCAAAAAAAGAAGAATACCCATTATTCCTTGACGTTTTTTTTTTAATTTACACTCTGTTTTGAATCGTTTTCACCTGATAGATATTATAACAAAATGCAGCCAGCATATTTTTCACTCGTACTCTTTGCAGCGTTGTTACCTTCAC
>NIZU01000073.1 GCA_003315675.1 Methanocorpusculum sp. MCE | reverse complement strand
TACTTCTTTGCATTGTCCCATGCTCCACCGGCATTTGCCATCGTAACTGCAAGGAGGAAACCGGAAACAAGGGATCCAACTAAGAGACCGCCGAGAGCCAGCGGACCGAGGATGAAACCAACTGCGAGTGGTGCAACGATTGCGAGAAGACCCGGAAGGATCATCTTTTTGATAGCTGCTTTGGTAGCGATCGAGACAGCGGACGTGTAGTCCGGCTCTGCGGTACCTTCCATCAGTCCTTTGATCTCTTTGAACTGACGGCGGACTTCAACGACGATCTTCTGTGCTGCATCACCTACTGCTGTCATGGTAAGAGCAGAGAAGAGGAACGGAAGCATACCACCGATGAGGATACCGATGAAGACTTTCGTGTTCAGGATATCGATTGCATCGATGCCGACCGCAAGTGCGTAGGCGCTGAACAGTGCGAGACCGGTAAGAGCGGCTGAACCGATTGCAAATCCTTTACCGATTGCTGCGGTCGTGTTTCCGACTGCATCAAGCGTATCGGTGATGTCGCGAACGGAGTGGTCCTGGTGGGACATCTCGGCGATACCGCCTGCATTGTCTGCGACCGGACCATATGCGTCAACTGCAAGGGAGATACCAAGGGTGGAGAGCATACCTACTGCTGCAATACCGATACCGTACATGCCGGCAAACTGGTATGCAATGTAGATTGCAGCTGTGATGATGAGAACCGGCCAGACGGTCGACTCCATACCTTTTGCAAATCCGCTGATGATATCGGTGGCTGCACCTGTCTGACAGGATTTTGCAATGCCCAAGGTCGGTTTGTAGTCGAACGAAGTGTAGTACTCCGTGATAAGACCGATCAGGAAACCTGCAACGAGACCTGCGATGGTTGCAAACCAGATTCCCATACCAAGGGGAGCTGCAAACATGAATCCCATACCGATCTGACCGTATAAGAGGAAACTGGTTACACAGTATGTCGAGATGATGGAGATGATGATTGCAACAACAAGACCGGTATTGAATACCTTGTGGATTGCGGAACTCTCATTCTTCTTTGTACGAACGAAGAGCGTTCCAACGGCTGCTGCAATGATACCGAATGCTGCGATGAGCATCGGGAGGAGAATAAGGTTTAATGCTGCGATAGTTTCGCCGAAGAGTTCGGATGCAAATGCTGCACCGGCAACACCAAGCGCCATGGATGCGATGATCGAACCGACATAGGATTCGAAAAGGTCGGCACCCATACCAGCAACGTCACCGACATTGTCACCAACATTGTCGGCAATGACTGCCGGGTTTCTCGGGTCGTCTTCGGGAATGCCTGCTTCGACTTTACCGACAAGGTCAGCACCGACATCGGCAGCTTTGGTAAAGATACCGCCGCCGACGCGGGCGAAGAGAGCCACTGACGAGGCACCAAAACCAAAGGATGCAAGAATGGAGACTACGATGTTAACATTGTCGACACTGCCGAATCCGCCGTTGATCATTACAAGGAGAATGAACACGATGGACAGACCAAGAAGACCGAGACCGACCACGGACATACCCATGACCGAGCCGCTTGCAAAGGAGACTTTTACAGCGTCGGCGATTCCGCGTTTTGCTGCATTGGTTGTTCTTACGTTTGCTTTTGTTGCGCTGTGCATTCCAATATATCCTGCAGTTGCCGAGAGGGTTGCACCGATGACGTAACAAAGGGCTGCCCACGGGGAGATGAGGATAGCGAGAATGACTGCAATAACGACGACAAAAGCTCCGATTGCACGATACTGACGATTCAGAAAGACCATTGCGCCAAGGTGAATGGCTGCAGCGATCTTCTGCATCTTCTCATCGCCAGCTCCCTCTTTCTTCACGATAGAGAAGGAGTAGAGAGCAAAGAGAAGGCCTAAAACGGCACATATTGGAGCGAGATAGATCAAATCCATAGGTATAGAAAACCTCCATAAAATTGGGATGGTTTCTCCTTATATTAATGGGTGGAGGAGCTAATAATACTAATCCCTTGCCATAACGAAGAGAAAGAGGGATTAAATCGATTTGAGAAAACAGAGTTTTTCATAGCTTAGCGTGGCAAGATCCACGACAACCGCCTCGGCCGAGGTCGGAGTAATATTCATCTGTTTCTGGAAGGAGGTCTGAGACTGCCAGGTCCCGGCATTTATCCCGAGAACCCCCTGGTATGAAATGACATCGCTTATGTGAACATGCCCGGTATGGATGATGTCAGGCACGTCGCGAATGACGAGGGCGTCTTTATCCGTGGAGAGAAGAGGTGTCCTCTGACCATAGATCGGACCAAGATGCCGGCGCTTGAGCATGGCCTCCATGATCTC
>NIZU01000072.1 GCA_003315675.1 Methanocorpusculum sp. MCE | reverse complement strand
ACCAACGTCGGAGAGACGGTCGCCAAGTTTTTCATAACGTTCGTGATATGCCTGGTTGAGACCAAAGCTGCTGAAAGTCCCCATACATACTACTCAACGTAAGAAAAGAAAGTACTTTTTGTCGGGAAAAAAAGGTTGTTAGAAATTCTCAACAATTCATGTCCTTTCGAATGCATTCGTAAGAAGGTGGATGTGAGATCAACGAGAAACGTGGTGGAAATCTTTTACCAGGGTACCAGAGTCGCCTCCCACACGCGTTTAAGTGAGGGGAGGGGATTATACAGCACGACTCCGGAACATATGCCTCCTGATCACCAAAAATATCTGACGTGGAATGGTGATCGTTTCAGAAAATGGGGCCGACATATTGGAGAGAATACATGTAATGGTGTTGATTTCTTTCTTACCAATCCAAAGATTGAACAGCAGGGATACAAAGCCTGTATGGCTTTGCTGAAGCTTTCTGATAAGTATTCCCAGAAAAAACTTGAGGAGGCGTGTAAACGTGTTCTATCTTACACCGGAAAACCAAGTCTGAAAGGCGTGCAGGCTGTTTTGAAAAGCGGGATAATAGGGTTGAAATCAGTTGATATGCCGGATAAACCGGTTACGTCGAAGTATGGGATTACGCGCGGTCCGCATTATTATCAGAGGAATGATGACTGATGCTTACTGAAGAGACCATAACCAAACTCAATGAACTCCGATTGTATCAGATGGCAGAAGTATTTCGTAAATTCCAGGTGGATGCAAATTCTTCGGCACTTTCCTTTGAAGAACGTCTCGGAATTATGGTTGATCAGGAGTGGTCAGTTCGCAAGAGTAAGAAATTGTCACGCCTCTGTAAGTCGGCTGGCTATGTTTTTCCCCATGCATGTATCGAAGATATCAGGTATGATTCCACGCGCCGTCTGGATAAGACGATGATTGCAAAGTTGTCAGCATGTACGTTTATCCAAAAGGCAGATAATGTAATCATTCTCGGGGCTACAGGAACAGGGAAGAGTTATCTGAGTTGTGCGATCGGGATAGCTGCCAATCGTAATTTTTATACGGTGAAATACATAAGACTTCCGGACCTGTTTTCTGATCTGGCAGTTGCCAGAGCCGAAGGGACGTATAAGCAGGTTATTCGTGAGTTTCAGAGTGTAAAACTTTTGATTTTGGATGAGTGGTTGCTCTTTCCTTTAACAGCAACGGAAGCACGGGATGTGCTGGAGATTGTTGAGGCGACATTTGCCGATGCAATTTGTGATAGGGTCGTTCATAATGCTTATACGATTGTTCTTGAGGGGAGTCTATGAGAAAGATTCTGGGAGTAAAGAAGTAATACGTGGAATTATTCCCACGTTCTATTTTTCATACGGATATGGGGGTATGTCATGTGCGGAATTCTTGTATCATTTCAGCGGACTTGTTGTGTCATGGTGAGCGGAATGGGTGTGTCATATGGGACGTAATATTCAATAATATTAACCCCTCTTATCTGGGAAATGGGAAATATTGCTGGAAATATGGATGGTTATAACCTTTTTATCCTCTGTATGGATTTAGCAAATATCATTCCAGCAGGCATCTTGTTGCTACTTGGAATTTTACTCGCGGTGGGACATAATTAATCTTAATTTTTTTTGATTGATCTACCATTTCAAGTAAACAAACTTAAAATGAATAGGTTGTCACTAACACGTGTGTAATTTCACGCATCATCTTATGATGCTATATCCTGATACTTTCTTATCTTAAAGCCATTACACAAAGAAACCCCGCACCCCGAAATCAGAAATATCTACTGTCCTTCCGCCCCTGTCCCCCTTTTCGTGCATTTCGTTGGCGGGTTGGCGACGAAGTCGACGACCTTAGCCGAGCAAACCGAAGGTTTGCGTGTTTGTGATTTTTGGTGTTGGGGGGACGGGTGAGGGGACTACATGTATCTCACCCAACAGAATCTTTCTTTTTCGTGTTTTCGTTGGCGGGTTGGACGCTGAAAGCGGACAACCTCAGCCGAGCAAATCTCTGATTTGCGTTATTTTTTCGTGAATTTCGTGTGATGAGGAGTACCATACAAGGAATCCCGCTTGAACAAATCCTATTCTGTTCACCGGTGAGGGGGCCGCAAAATGAATGCGGACTACCTGAAAACAGATAGGATCCTCAGCAAATAGGATATCTCCACCGCGGGCCGCTCCGCGCCGAAGTCGCGGCCCCGCACCCCGGATCAAAAAAAAGGATTGGTCATCCTCTTTTACAGTAAGTCCGAAGCGGAGAGCAAATCTTTGATCCGAGAACGCGTTTATTCGCGGTAAAATATCTCATAAGCCCACACCCAACTATACCCCCTCAACGATCTATGCTTGCCACTTCCACACCCCCTTATTTTGAATGGACGTCTTTATCCCCCTTCACCCCAAATAGTACCCACACCAATGACCGGCGGAGAAGAAGTATTCAAATATAAACAGTGCCTCATCCTCCGAAGCGACCTAAAACTCAGCTGCGGAAAAATGTGTGCCCAGGCAGCCCATGCCTCCATCGGCGCCTACGAAAAAGCCTCCCTTGCCGACAAAAAAGAATGGCTCCGGGAAGGACAGAAAAAAGTCGCCCTCAAAGCCCCGAGCGAACGAGCCCTCTACGAACTCAAATTCGCTGCAGAAATGGCAGGCGTCCCTGCCTCCCTAATCGTCGACGCCGGATACACCGAAATCCCCCGGGGAACGGTCACCGCTCTTGGAATCGGGCCCGCAAAAGCCGAACTCATCAATAAAATAACCGGGCACCTCCCCCTCCTCTGACATGAAACCATCCACCCACCCCCTCGAAATCGACCACGGCATGTGGTACTACGCCACAAGCAAACCGGGCATCGGCGGACGCCTTCGGACCACCCCCGAAGACTTCGTCGTCGAAGAACTCCCCATCACCTTCACCAACACCGGACCCTACACCATCTGCAAACTCACCAAACGCTCCTGGGAACACCAGCACGCCATGCACGAGATCACCGATCGGTTAAGGATCAGCCAGAAACGCATCGGATGGGCAGGCACCAAAGACAAAAACGCCGTCACCACCCAGTACATCTCCCTCTACAACGTCCCGGCAGAAGTCCTCGCCAACCTCAACATCAAAGACATGACAATAGAACCGGTCGCCACCCACCAGTTCTCCCTCGGACTCGGGCAGCTTCAGGGAAACAGATTCAAAATAACCCTCCGTGACTGCGAACCGGAAAATCTCGCTGAGATCACCTCAGCCATCGCAGGCGAAATCGCCGCAGGCATTCCCAACTACTACGGGCTCCAGAGATTCGGCGCCCTCAAACCCGTCACCCACAAAATGGGATACCACATCCTTCGAAACGAATTCAAAGAAGCCGTCGACCTCTACGTCGGAGGCTGCTTCCCCCACGAATCCGAACATATCCAGAACGCCCGCAGAGCCTTCGCCGAAACCGGAGACGCAAAAACCGCCCTCTACGAACTGCCGCCCTGGCTCTCTTACGAGCGGATCATGCTCGACTCCCTCGCGAAAAACCCCGGCAACTACGGAGCGGCCCTCCAGGCAATGCCCCCGAAACTCCTCTCCATGTTCGTCTCCGCCTACCAGTCCTGGCTCTTCAACATCGCCCTCTCGAAACGATGCGAAGACAACGCTCCCCTCAACGAACCGAGAATCGGCGAACATCTCGAATTCACCAATGACCGGATCGACACCGTCACCGGGAAAAACATCGCGACCGCCCGCCAGCACATGAAACGCGGACGATGCTTCGTCGTCGGCTGGATGCCCGGAACGACCCTCCCGGTAGCCCCCGGCCCCATGGAAGAAACGATGTTTGCCCAGATGGAAGAAGACTGCATCTCCATGCAGAGCTTCGCAGAAGCAAAAGAGTTTGTAAAAACCAACTTCGACGGCGCCCACCGGAGAATCTCCCTCGCAACCGAAGTAGAAACCGCGGTGTTTGAAAACAACGTGCAGCTGAACTTCGTTCTGCCGCCCGGCCATTACGCAACCACGGTCGCAAGGGAATTCATGCAGGCCGAGCCGGAAAAAATGGTCTGAGGGCCAATTCCTTTTTTTTAAACAGCCGGATATCGAAAACCCGGATTCGCGATACATATAAGGTGCCTGCAGGCAACTCTACACGTATGAGGAAATCTGCATTTCTCCTGGCCGTTATCCTGATTTTTGCCGTAATTTCAACAGAAGGATGCACATATCAGACCATACATCTCGACACGGACAAAAAACATTACTCATCGGATACGCCGGAGATCGGCGGGGTCTTCAACATCTACGCCTACGATGACTTCGTCATGTGGGAATACATCGTTGATACGGAAGAAAAAATAATCTACGGAATCAATTTTAACGAAGGAGTCATCCCGGAGAAGGACTGGAAAGCGAAGAGCGAAGAGGCACTCGCTGCTGTCAAAGAGTATCACGCAGCCACGTACGCGGACGCATTCGAGATGAAAGAGGTGACGATCCTCGGGCAGTACGAAGACGGCCTGCATAAGGCCTATTGGACCTATTTGTCGCCCGATGAACTGGCGTTCTCGGTGTTTGAATAAAATGAGAATTTGTCGTGCCAGTAGCCGGTGACCCGGCCGCTCAATGCGAGCTGCCCGAGTTTAGTATCGATCTCCGGCAGGATGTCCCGTGGTGTGGAACCGGCGAGCGGCGTTCCCGGAAGCGGGGTCAGGTAATGCACATGGGCCGTGCCATAACGGGTCACTTCGCGGACAAGGGCGAGGGTCACCTCCTCGTCTTCGTCCGACGCAAACGGGAAGCCGAAGATCACGTCGACCACGGGAGTCAGCCCGACTTTTTTGCATATATCAAGCGCCGAATAGACATCAGCGACCGTATGACCCCGGCCCATTTTCCGGAGAACGGCATCCGAGCCGGACTGCACCCCGAAATGGAGTTTGGTGTTCGAACAGAACTCCGTCACGAGCTCGGCGGTCTCCTGAATGACGAACTCGGGCCTGACCTCGGACGGAAACGTCCCGAAGTAGATGTTGTTCTTCGGCATCGAAGACAAAAGCCGGCGGAGTTTTTCCACGTCAGGAACCCGGCCATCCGCCGAACCGTAGGCGAACGCGTTCGGGGTTACGAATCTGGCATCCTGATATTTTTCCGCCATTGAAACGATCGCCTCCCTTGAACGGTGACGCATTTTTCTTCCGTGCAGACAGGGCGTCTGGCAGTAGGCACAGGAGAAGGGGCAACCGCGGGAAAGTTCGATATAACCTTTCATCCGCGAAAATGAGGGAAATGCATCCAATCTGACCGAATGATCGACCGGAACGAACCCGGAATCCCGGGAGGCTACGCCAGGGATCTTCGCATCCTCTCCCTCTCCCTCTCCCGCATCTAAAGCGGCGAGAAGACGAGGGAGGGTCCGTTCTCCTTCGCCGACCACGACATAGTCCGCGATAAGAGAGACCTCGTTTAGGCAGGCGGAAGGGTGAGGGCCCCCGACGATCGTGATCTGCTCTGCGGAGCGGATCTCGTCGACATATTTGGGATAGTCGAGACTATTCAGACTATAGCAGATCACATCCCCGCCGTCAGCGGGAGAATCGACCGGTTCGAGGATGTACCCGTATTTTTCGGCCGCGGCATACAGGGCAGCATACGAGTTTCTGGCCGCTGCGATGAAACGCCAGGTTATCCGCATTATGCGAAAGAGACCGTCCCGCTGGTTCCGTCGACGGTGACGACGCCGTCCTTTGGAAGGTGGCCCTTGAGACGGTCGACGGTCGGGATCTCCGCGATGATCGCCCCGGTCGCGATGATCGTTTCGCACTCGGTGTTGATGATCGCGGCAGGAGCGACATGGTTTTTCGCGAGGGTATATAAGACATAGGAGCCGACGGTCGAACCTTTTCCGTACGGGAATACCAGAACTTTTCCGGCGATCGATTTGCCGAAGAGGGGGTGGGTTTCATCGATGACGATGCCGGTTTTCGGATCGACACCTCCGAGGAATGATATGGGTGTATCGGTTATCAGGAGAGGGCCGGTTCCGGTCCCTTTTGCAATGCTTCGTCCCTGTATCAACATTGGTTAATAATATGAGAGGGGACATATTATAGTTTTACTAAGCTAATATCCTGCTTCTTACTTCTCCTCATTGGAGAGAGACTATTACTCATGTCGGCATTTTTTGGAGTTTGCAGGCAGTTGAATAACAGAATAAATCAATGCGCAATAAGATTTTTCGTAGTTTCTCTTTTCTTGGGTGTACTTCGGTTTCGTGTACGGGATTCTTTCGGGTGGTATACGTCATCACACAAAATCCACGAAAAAAGAACGAAAACACGAAATAAAGAAAGATTGGCTATAAATTGAATGTACATAGATTCAGCCCCAGCCCCCCACACGGAATTTCCGAAAACGCAAACCTTCGGTTTGCTCGGCTGAGGTCGTCGACTTCGTCGCCAACTCGCCAACGAAATACACGAAAAGGGGGGCAGGGTGGAGGAATGGGTTTTCCTTCACTCAAAATAATATGGCGGTTCTTCTTCCTCGACTGTTGGAAGTGATGCTCCCTTTCGGACGATCCTTTGCACGTACACCTTCGGATATGTGCCAAAATTCACTAAAATTCCTAGATCATATCTCCGAGATTGAGATAGTTCATCACCTGTTTCTGTTCTTCTTCCGTGGTGTTTTGCCGCGATTTCAGCTCAACAATAATTTTGTCAAAACAGAAAAAATCCGGAGTATAATATCCTATTTCCTGACCTTTGTATATTGCCGGGATACGTTTCTGCGGGACAAAGGGAATCTATCTCAGTTTAAATTCATGCTCCAAAGCTTTCTGATAAAACGATTCGATGAAGGTGTTTCCAAGAGTTTTGTACACTTCAAAAATAGCACCGAAGATTGCATAAGATTCATCTTTATAATAGAGCATTACCTGTTATTTTATCGGCCCATCCTAATAAAAATCACCCGGTTAATGCAGGTTAACATATTACCCAATATCTCAATTCTCCGCCCCTGTCCCCCTTTTCGTGCATTTCGTTGGCGAGTTGGCGACGAAGTCGACGACCTCAGCCGAGCAAACCGAAGGTTTGCGTTTTCGAAAATTTCGTGCGGGGGACGGGGGAGGGTGCTTCATGGGCCCACCCAACAAATATTTCTTTTTTTCGTGTTTTTGTATATTTTTCGTGGATTTCGTGTGATGGATGAACCCATCAAAAAGAATCCCTTACACGAAATCGAAGTACACCAACAACGGATTATGCACAGGTTAAACCTACGTGGAGATCCCACAATGGTACACCCACCATTCTTTTTAATGTAAAAACCCATACTCTATAACAATGACGGCATTTCAAAATGGTCTACTGAATGAGCAGCCGGTTTCCCTGACGGTAAACGGACGGGGGCTCACGACCGTGATGATGCTGAAAGATATGGCCGAGGAGTTTGCGGCCGGGTATCTGACGACCGAAGGTATCGTCCCGTATGCGGATATCGAGTCGGTGATGCTGACAAAGACGGGCGTGAGCGTGCTGACGAAGAATCCGTTCAAGGTGCTTCTGCCGAAAAAAAACGTGGTCTCTGGCTGCGGGGGGACGGCGTCTTATCTGGATCCGGAGAAGAAGCCGGTGCTTGAGTCCTGGATACCGGTCCCAAAACATATTCTGGACCACGTGTTTTCCAGCCGCGTGATCAAAGCAGGCGGGTTTGGGGCGGCGGCGTTTGCCGATGGAATGGTCGCGGCGTGTGCCGAGGATATCGGCCAGTTCACAGCTCTGGACAAGGTGGTCGGCCGGTTACTCATTGAAGGGATCCCGCCGGAAAGCGCCGCAGTTCTCGTCTCGGGAAAGGTGACGGCAGAACTCGTCAGGAAATGTCTGCATGCAAAGATCTCGGTGCTGGCGTCGAAACTGCCGCCGACCCATCTTGCGGCCGAAGTGGCGAAGAACGGCAAGCTGTCGCTGGTGTATTGAACTAAAATGAGAATGAGGAGTGAAGCAGAAATTGTTTCTGCTTTTTTATATTACGGAATTTTTTGATGGATTCTAGCGTTTCAGCATTCGTTTGAAGAACTATTTATGGCAGTTCACTATTGTATCGCAAACTGGACATTGATGTGTTCCAATTAATCATATGAATTGAGGAGGTATTGTTTGCAATCGTGTGAGTTTCTTATGCTCACTCCAACATGTTGCACAATACAGACTCTTTTTCACATCACTCCGCAGAGTAAAGCATGGTTCACTAGAATTATAATCAATATCTGTTTCAGTTACTTGTATTTGTTCTAATTCTCTTATCCTATATTTTAACTCTCGATTATCGTCCTTTAATCTATCCCGTTCATCCTGCATTTCCGACACAGAATTTCGAAGATTCATTAAAATTTCAAATAATTCTTGATTCTTTGCTGTATCTGCAAGTTTCATTACATCATTAAAAATATCATACCAGGTCATTTACTTTCTCCATATAAATCCGCGCGTATGTGGGGGTGATTATGCAAAAAAAATGTATTGAAGTCATGAATAAATTATACATGTAACTCCTTGTGTGCCATCCATTGTGCCCCTTCAGGTTTAATTACTAGAATATCGATTGGACCACCCACAGTTTTGACTCTTTTTTGTATTTTCATAGTATCTATGGTAGTCTTAATAGCATATTCCGCAAAATCAATGGCATCTTGCAACGTGAAATATTGCCATAAAATTTCGTAATTCGGAATAGGGGCTGTTTTCTCATCACCAGTAATTTGAGCAACTGGTATTACCAGTTTTGTGACTACGTCACGCTCTCCACTCCAACTTGCTCCAGCATTTGTTAAATCTGTTTGCGTGATAGCACCACTTTTTGTTGTCACGACATACATTTTTTGTAATGCGCTCCCTTTTTCATACCCTGCCACGTGGAATATTGTATCAAGATTTGGATCTAACGTCTTGAAGTAGTCCCGAAGCTTTAATGGAAGATTATCAATTGATGTCTTTGCATTATCTCGTACGAATGCCTCAATGTAACCTGTGATAGGTGAATTATTGATACAAGCAGCCCCACACGTAGAGATCCCAATACTATTTGCAGTGACAAAGGTCTTGTACGTTGTGTCGGTAAAATGAATGCCATGCTGAACAATCTGTTTTTGAATATCATCAAATTTAACCGGGCTCTCGGTAGAATCGTATGTTGTACGACTGTCACTTGCCATGACAATACCTTCTTTGCAATAAACAGTGATTATCAGTGTCATAACCGTTTCCCCTTAGATTCTAAGGTCACGTCAGGATGATATCTATCTCTATAATCGATTGCAGGCTGAGTAAATCCACCATTACTATCAACGTAATTGACTTTTTTATCACCATTAATGAGACGTTGCAACTCTGGTTTTGTAACAGGAGTTTGGCGACATTTAACTTCACCAATCATATTTCCACGGATAAAATCCGGATTGCCTGGACCACCAATGTGTTTAGCCCTATGTTCACTTGCTTTATTTTTTTCGTAGTCGATGCCACGATTAATTGGATTCTTTGTCAATTTATTCGACCTCGATTATTCGGGAAGTCCTGTATTGGAAATACTAACCCTTGAATAATTTTGAGATGCGTGGATACATATATATATATATTCTAAGTTAGTTATATTAGCATTAATATTTTGAGAATATCTATCAACCCATTTTTTAACGCGAATCATGATTTAAGGAAGATTGGCTACATCCATACCCCCTCACCCCCCCCAAAAAAAAGAAGAATACCCATTATTCCTTGACGTTTTTTTTTTAATTTACACTCTGTTTTGAATCGTTTTCACCTGATAGATATTATAACAAAATGCAGCCAGCATATTTTTCACTCGTACTCTTTGCAGCGTTGTTACCTTCACCAACCCTGCATGAAAAACATGAGAATATCTATCAACCCATTTTTTAACGCGAATCATGATTTAAGGAAGATTGGCTACATCCATACCCCCTCACCCCCCAAAAAAAAGAAGAATACCCATTATTCCTTGACGTTTTTTTTTTAATTTACACTCTGTTTTGAATCGTTTTCACCTGATAGATATTATAACAAAATGCAGCCAGCATATTTTTCACTCGTACTCTTTGCAGCGTTGTTACCTTCACCAACCCTGCATGAAAAACATTTTTGATCACTGCATAGGGTCTCTCGCCCTTTGATCTCTTCCTACTTATTCGCAGATTTCTCAGTTTATCTCGTATGCCAATGGGATGCCCTCTCGCTCCCCTTTTCATTGTGGCACTATATCCCTTGCATTTTGCTCCCTGATATCCCCGATCCCGATAGACCACTTCCCCTTTTTCTGAGAGGTCCACCTGACTATCATGAACATTTGCCGTGGTGGTTTCAATGCGTCGAATAAGATCGTGCGTCGTATCCATGATGGTATGAAGTTTATAGCCATAGTGCATTTTGCCGTTCTTGGACATGATTTTTCCATCTTTATCCCGTCGTGTTTTTGCCTGATCTCCTCGCGGCGTGTCTTTCTTACAATGACCGGGTTCAGCATACACAAACGTTGCATCCTGAATCATACCTTGTTCAATTTTCAGACCTTTCAGGTCAAGTTGTCTCTGAAACTCCTGCCAGACCACTGTATCAACGCC
>NIZU01000071.1 GCA_003315675.1 Methanocorpusculum sp. MCE | reverse complement strand
GAGATCCTGTCCGCAGAACTTGCAAAAAATATCCCGAAGGAAAATGTGGACGAAGGACTCATCACCAAATGCGAAAAGAACTTCACCGCATTTTATGAAAAGTTCTACAAAGGCAAAGATGAGGAGAGAAAAGAGGACGAGCACCCGCCCGGGTATGCGTGAAAGCGCTTGATTGTCCTTTTTGGAAAAAACAACGTATAAGGATTGCAACTCTCCTGTTGCCGGAGAGTAGATACAGAATTTATCAAACAAATAAAACATATGTTGGGGGAGAGATAATGTTTCGAATCGGCGAGTTTTCGAAAATGAGCAAGACCACCGTTAAAACTCTGCGATACTATGACGAGATCGGGATCCTTGAACCGGAAAAGGTCGATCTTGCACGCTACCGTTACTACACAACCGGTCAGCTTGTCAAGCTCCACTACATCAAGTCGCTTCAGCAGGCAGGCCTATCCCTGGACGAGATTAAGAAAATAATCTCCGGAGAGGATGCCGCAGAAATTCTGGAAAAAAGAAGAATCGGACTTGAAACTGAACTAATGGAAAAAACCGACCAGCTCTCCCGAATCGATTTCATTCTACAAGGAAAAGAGGAGGAGTATTTTATGAATTATCAGGCAACTATCAAAGAAATTCCAGAGTGTATCGTCTACTCGAAAAAAATGACGATCCCAAACTATGACGCATACTTTACCGAGATTCCGGCAATAGGTGCGGAATGTGCGGCTGCAAACCCGGACATCAAATGTACTGTCCCGGGATACTGCTTTGTCGTATATCTCGATGGAGAATACCGGGAAAAAGACATTAATGTCGAGTATTGTGAAGCGGTTGACAAATTCGGCAAGGAAGTCGGCGGCATCAAATTCAAAAAAATGCCTGCCATCACCGCAGTATCCGTAATGCACAAAGGACCTTACAGTGCTCTCCGCGAGGCCTATGCATTCATATTCAAATGGATCGAGGAGAACGGCTACACAGTTACGGATAACCCGAGAGAAAGTTATATTGACGGGATCTGGAATCAGAAAACCGAAGATGACTGGCTCACCGAGATCCAGGTACCTGTACAGAAAAAGGATAACTAATTATTTTTTCAAAAAAAAGGTGTCTACCGGGGGTTCCGGTTAGTTTTTGCGTCGTGCAAAAGCGAATACTGATGCTGCACAAAGACCTGCAAGGATTCCTACCGCTGGAACAGGCGTCTGGTTAGAACCTGCAGATGAATTGCTCTTTGCATAGATCATCAGCTCGTTAAGTTCCGTATCAGATAAGTTATATCTGAAGAACATAGAGTAGAACTCCTTGACTCTGTCATCGACGTTGTAATTGAATACGTCAGGATAGAACATATTGCCAAGCCAGATCATGGAAAGAAGCCGCTGAACCGAAGGCGGACCGCCCATCCAGCTGTAGGGATGGGTACATGTCGTAATCCATTATACACTGTTTAGGTGTAGGGGTTACGGAGTGGTTTGAGAGCAGCGTGCTCCTTGTGGGCTCTGTGCTCAAGGTACTTCTGGTTTTTGGTGATCTTCTCGGTTGCAAGCTTCTCGACGAGTTCAAGACCCGGCTTGACGCCGTCCATTGACTCGGCAATGATCCAGCCTGCTTCGACTGCCTTGTTGAAGGCTGCCTCACCGGCGGCGGAGCGAACGAAGACGGTTGACCATCCGTCCGGAGTTCCAACGGAACCGGTTGAGATATCTGCCATGTTTGCGACGTAGTCGAGACAGACGTGGCATCCGGGCTGCTCATACTTGTGAGTAACCTTTAAGGGGATCTGTGAGTTTACACCGCGTTCGGTGTAGACGGAGAATTTGCCCTTTCCGATGTCCATCTTGGTGACATTGTCGATCTTGGTTGCACAGTGGTCTTCGACCATCTGGAAGAGTCCCTGGTAGGGGAAGTTTTCCATACAGAAGATACCGAGTGCAAGGGCGATCTTGTCGGGGACGTCACGCAGACCGACCGGGTAGAGCTGTCCTTTACGAACGGCCTGGATCTGACATGGGGTTCCGACGATACCGATCTTGTCAAGACCATAGCTGCGGGTCGCCTCTTTGATCAGTGCAAGGTTCGGTGAGACTGAGTATTTGGTTCCACGGCTTGCGAAGAGTTCTTCGACCGTTGTGGCGATCATCGGTTCAGGCTTGTACGGCTCTGCTCCTGGTCCTGCGACGATTGCTCCGTCAATAATGCCTGTCTCAAGTGCGTAGGCAAACATTGCTGTGACGATTCCTCCGTCCTGGGACTTTGCGAGAATGTCTTCACAGCCGGCTTTGGCTTTGTAGACTGCCTTGTATTGTCCAAGATATTCCATTTTTTTCGCCTCCAGGACCCTCAGGGTTTCATAACCTCTCCAATGAGGTTAGTGATTGCTTCATACTGTCCACAGACTTCGAAGCTGAAGAAGCTTCTCGGGCACTGTGCGTAGCATGCTCCACATTTGATACATAGATCGCGTTCGACCTGCGGTTTGCCATACACTATTGTAACTGCACGGACCGGGCAGGCTGCTGCGCAGCTGCCGCAGCCACAGCAGAGACCCTGGTTGATGACTTCGGTAATCAGGTCGCAGCCGCATGCTTCGGTTCCTGCTGCCGCAAGGTTCATGAGCGGTGTAAGGTATGCGGTTGCAAGTGCCTTCTGCTCGTCGTTTCCTTTCAGTAACAGGTATGCCATAAGACAAACGTTTCTGATCAGCTGCGGTGTCGGCGCACATGCGGGGATATAGACATCCACCTTGATCAGATCGCCGATTGGCAAAAAGCTCTCATGCTGGGGCTGGTTCTGCTGGCCGCCGCGGCTAAAACGGGTCGTGTTTCCGTAGCAGGCGCATCCTCCGAGAGCCACAACAATTGCTGCGTTCTCCCGCGTTTCTAAAATCTCTTCCATTGAGCACTCGTCGTTGATACAGACAGAACCCTCGACTAATGCGACATCCATTTTTGGGATGTGGCGCACATCGGCGAGAGTCAGACAGTAGACGAGGTCAGCGTATTTGTCGAGGATTGTAAGTAATCCTTCGTAGTTATCTGCAAGGGACACGAGACATCCGGTACAACCGCTCATGTGTACGTGTCCTACAGTAATCTTGTCAGCCACTGGCTTCTCCTCCTTTGGTTTTGTAATAATTGGCTTTTGTTCGACCTTTGCGTCAGCTGGTTTTGCACCAGGCTTTGCGTCCTGTTTTCCCTCGCTGACAGCCTCATTACCGAACAGTAAGCCTTTGAGTTTATCTAATAATCCCATTTTTCAGCTCTCTAATTCCTGTAAGATGACAGTTACAGTTTTGGGAACAGCTCCTTGGACTTCCGGAGTTAATTCGAGGGTAAAGTCCTCTGAATCCGGAGCAGGAATATATCCGGGCTGGCACCCGATAATAACAATATCCATTTTTCCTTTCAGTCTGCCGATCGGATCAAGCAGATTTCCGGAATGGGCATCCATGTAACGTTCTCCTCTGCCTTCAGGAAGAAGATCGGCGGGGATTTTCGTGACATCTCCGGGTTTTCCCCCGAAGTCCATTGCATCCACAATGATCAGTTTCTTTGTGACTTCCGGATCCAGCATCGAAAAGATGAGGTGAGGGCCGCCAAGGCCGACATCCATTGCTTTTACATTGTCGGGAAGTTCGTAGTCAGCTAAAGCTCTGATCACTACGGGACCAAATCCGTCGTCGCCGAAGAGTTCGTTACCGACACCGGCGATTATTATTTCTGGAAACAGTCCTTCCATGGTATATGCTTACTCAAGGAGCTTCTGTGCAACGAGCTTGTTGTTTTCATCCAGCACAATCATGTGGGTTGCGCAGGAAACACAGGGGTCGTATGCACGGACGATAACTTCTGCAAGTTCCCATGGTGCGCCGGTAAGTGCACGGCTGCAGACTGGGAAGTTCCAGGTGGTCGGGACAAGCATGGAGAACCACTCGACTTTGCCGTTGCGTACCTTTGCAAGGTGCACATCACTGCCACGCGGTGCTTCGTTTGCTGCCCATCCGATTTCGCCGTCACCCTGAGGGATGACGTCTGCACAGACTGGGGCGCTGGTGTCAATTGCATCAACTGCCTCGATCATCTTGTACATACAGTCCATATACTCCATCGCACGGGCAATGTTTAATCCCATTGCGCCTTTGCGGTCATAGTTCTGGTATTTTACAAGACGTGCACGGGGACCTACCTCAACAGGCTGTCCGTCGTACAGAGGTACGCCGGTGCATGCCTGCATCTGCGGCCAGGCCTTTGCGCCTGCTTTGGTGGTTCCGCCGACTGGGTATGCGGGGTCGTCCATGGTGATCTCTTCTTCACCCATATACCAGTCCCAGGGTCTGACTTCAAGCCAGCGTGCCGGGTCCCACTCGGGATTTGCATCAAGGGAGGAGCTGCCGTACATCGGAGCTGCTGCCATATATCCCTGGTTGTGGTAACCAAGGGTTTGTGGAATGGCAACTTCGCGGCCGCACATCTCTGCCCAGTCACGTTTCATGTAGTTCTCTTCGAGAGCAATCATGAACTCCATCTGTTCACGGGCAAGCTGAATACCCTGCTTTGCAAGATCGTAGATCTTTGCTTTTGCACGGGGGGTGATGTTCTTGTACATACCTCCAACACGGGGGTTGGACGGGTGTACTGCTTCGCCGCCGACGATCTCGCCGACGGTCTGACCGATCATACGAAGGGTCTGGATACGCTTTGCGACAGATCTGACCGGCTCTTCTGGGCTGAAGGGGTTGACCTTGATGTCGGTTCCTGGCAGATATAAGTCAGGCAGTGTCAGAATATCATGCAGTGCATGAGAGTGCAATCTGTTACCGCACTGTAAAATCATACGCAGGAGGTATGCGTCGTCTGGGATCTCAACACCCATCGATGCTTCCATTGCCTCACTTGCGGCAAGTGTGTGGGCAATCGGACAGATACCGCACACACGGGAAGCGATCTTTGGGACCTGCTCATAGGTTTTACCAATGGCAAGTTTCTCTACTCCACGAACCGGGGTGATAGAAAGCCAGTCTCCGCGCTCAATGATGCCTTCATCGTTTACTTTTAAAACGAGCTTGGAGTGACCTTCATGTCTGGTGGTCGGGGAAATTTCTACTACTTTCGACAATGTTTTCGCCTCATCCTAAATTATTTAGGTTTTCAAACAGCTATACAGGAATATTACCATTGTCCTTTTGGATTAATGACACGTACAGAAGTACGCTAATCTTTATCTTTCCTGCGAGGCTAATTAATGATTCCCTATTTTATCGGAAATCGAAAGGCTTAATTTCAGGTTGATTTCAAAAAATAGTATAAGTTTTAAAAATATTGGTATTAAATTGTACTTAATTAAAAAAAATTAATACCAATGGGTCAAATCGGCTGATATGCGGTTTATTCCTCTCTTTCTGAGCACGCGCTCTCTCTGAGGCCTATCTTTATGAAAAAGTAACTCCATTTTTCTTAAACATTATCAGAGGCAAAGGGTTGTTGTTCACACAAAAATCAAAAAAGTTCAAATGAATGATCAGATGGATGAAACCGCGGTTTCATCCATCAATCATCTTTGGGATCTGCCTCTGCACTTCTGCCGCCACATCTTTCAAGGGCACGTTCAGTTTTTGTGCAGCTGTTTTCATATCTTCAAACTCGGGCTTTGCTGCAATGATGCGTCCGCAGTGTTTTGATACTTTGACCCGCACGGAAAACTCCTCGCCGAAGATCATAAACTGATATGAGTTCCTGACACGGTCCGCAACGATCCGTGGTTCTTCCTTGATCCGCACGCCAAGAGTTCCAGTCTCTTCCATTAAAATCTCCACGAGATTTTGGTACTTTTCGAGAGTCGTGATCACGGATAAAACAAATACCGGCCGGTGTTTTTTGCCGAACCCCTGCGTAACGAACACATCGACGGCCCCGGCCGCCAAGAACTTCTCGACGGCATATCCGATGATCTCTCCGGAGACATCGTCAATGTTTGTCTCAAGAATGATGATCCGCTCTTCCGTCAAATCGGAAATCTCCCCCTCGACAACCAAAAGCCCGTACTCTTTTGCATATCCGGTTTTCACCGGCGTCATCGAAGGAATCGACTGCCGAAATACCGCAAGATTTGCCAGAAGAGCCGCACCCGAGGGTGTGGTTCGTTCAAACCCGGCTGGACTTTCCGCTACCGGTATTTTGTGCCGGGCACAGATCTCCATCGTCTCCGGCCGGCAGTTTCCAAGAGCTGGCGGCACTGCATAAATCGGACATGAAAGAAGATCCATCGCATCCAGTAATGCGAGAGGACACAAAACTTCCTCGACTGCCTGACTGAGAGAAGATTTTCCCTCGTCACACTTTGTAAATACGGCCTCCAGATCAGAAAAAACGGCATGAGCTTTCTCCTGCGCTGCGCCCGACAAGCCCAGTTCGCCGATAACGACCTCAGGCTTCTGTCCCTTGAATCTCGATAAAACATCAGCGGTAGTTTTTTTTTACATCTTCGACATCCCCAAGATCAGAAAGAGCCGCCGTTAAGGCAGCTCCGCTGATACCTCCGATTCGCGGATCAATGAATAATGTTTTCATTCTTGGAACGGCTCTTCCAATTTTGCATAGATCAGCTGGGCAAGTTTTGCAACCTCGGTCGCCTTTTCTTTTGCACCGGGAATTGACCGGGTGAGATATGCCCCATCTTCTGCCTCTTTTGCCGCTGCTTTTGCGTCCATAGCAAACAGACTACCGACGGCGGCCGGAACCGTGATATTAATGATCGTATGCCCGATATACTGAAGCTCCTGCGCAAGGATCGCACCGCACTGGAGAGCGGTACCCCAGTTGGGATCATCTTTGTTTTTCCCTTCGAGTGCAAACGCGGGCACTTCTTTTCCACTAAGATTCTCTACATGGTAGGGTTTGCCGTCGATATTTACGTCATAGGAAACATAGGAATCAAAACCCCAGTAACGCTCGGTGAACTTATCCGTGCGTCTTCCGTGAGACCTGAGTTCTGTGAATTTCAGCTCGATAGCACGACCGGTGAATCCGGAAAGTATCGCCGAACCTCTTTTCTCGACATATGCTTTGCGCTCTTCATCCAGAAGTTTTCCTGCATCACCTAAAGATTTTCCGCTTTTCATCATATCATAGGTCTTTTCCGCACGGCGGTAGATTGCTCTGTCGCGAACTCCTTCGGATGCTATGATGCAGGTATTCGTAATTTTTCCTCGTGAAACCTGCTCGGCTTTTCGTGCGATGGTGTTCAGACTGCAGATGGCAAGTTCGGGATCGATGAACGAGTTCATCTTGTATTCTCTGATGACCTCCGATGCCGCAAATACATCGCCGCCGTTCTGCAGCAACAGCCGAAGAGCGGGAACAATATCTCCAATAACGTGACCTAACGGAGCATTGACCGGCCCTCCGGAAAAGCCTGCACCGATCATCGCCGCTTCTTCAAATCCGGCAAAGATCTCTGAAAATGCCATTGACCCAATCACCGATGACCCGCCGACATCTTTGAGAATAAGACCAAAGTCTCCGATGAGAGTTGCCGTGTCATATTCCTCATGTGTACCGCGGATATGCAGTTTTTCCGGGAGTTTTGCTGCATCACGTGCGCCTTTTCCATCCATATATGAGGAGTTGACCGCTCCGAATTTTCCAAACTCTTAACCTAAAATCGCATCAGGATGAACGATTTCCATAGTCACCGCTGCCCCGATCAATGCCGGCCAAAGTCCAAGAGGGGTGACTCCGGTCCCGGCCATTGCATTCAGCATGGCCTTTGTTCCGACCATTGCCGCGTTGTAGGCAAGTTCAGGAATGTTGTTGTCCTCGCCAAGTGCGGAGTGACCATAGATCGTTCCGCCTGAAATAAATCCGGGAAGAGTTGATCCATCCACGCTGGTCAGTTTCTTCTCCTCAAGGGCTTTGTAGATCGCCATGTAGGCGGGAAATGCCTGGATCCTGTGCGTGGATTTTCCGGTTACCAAGGCGATGGCACTGGTTCTGGCCCCGCCCGCATGCATTCTTGCCATCGCACCGAGCTTTCTGTTTCCAAGGGGAACACCGGATCGTGCCGCAGATCCTGCAAAATAGGCGAGGGCTGCAACGATCAACGCTGCATTTTCTGGAGCAGCTCCTGCATTCATTGCCGCTTTTACGGCTTTTTCGATGACGGTGTCAAGCGGGAGTTCACCGAGAGCTGCGTCCAAAACCGTCATTTTCTCCGCCGAACTTGTTTGCTTTCCGGAAAGCGAGCAGAAGATATCGTCTGCTATCGAGTTTGCCGCAGCATATACGGGGATTACAAGAGAGCCGTGACCTTTTGTGGCAGCTTCCAGTTTATCGTTGGATAAAGAGTCGGGTTGATAGGTTGCCGCCATGGATGCGGCGTAAATGATTTTTTGCTTTGTGTCGCTGGTCATAAAATTCCACCTCTGATTTTGTGAGAGTTAGAAGTTCAAACCATATATACATTTCACAATAGGTCATAAGTACATAAATTTATCTATATTATTGTGATGAAATAACGTGCGGCCAGAGACGAACAGGATGAAAACGTATCAAAAAAGTGATGGTAATTATATGCTGAGCTCGTCGCGAAGTTCGGCAAGGGTTGCCTTTCTCTCGGCGTAGGCATCATGCTGGTGGATGCTTTCCTCATTGGTCTGCCGGATCGTGATGTGCGTGTCCCCGGGGAGGTCGCCGAACGTGGATACTACTCTGCGTGCCATCTCCCGAACGCAGTCTTCGACGAATCTGGCGTTCTTGTGGGCTTCCATCACGACGTAGCTTTCATCGCCGCGCTTCAGGAGTTCGTAGATCTTTGCGCTCATCGATTCTTTGAGAACGGTAACGATCTTTTTAAGCGGGACGATAATGTCGCCGTCTGTTTCTACACACAGGAAGCCGCGTCCGCGCTGGTTGTGGCTTGCCATCGGGATCTCGTTGAAGAATGCAGCGATCTTATCCTCGGGGATCTCGAGTTGTTCCATCACATGCATCGCATGATCCTTCATGATGTTTTGAGCGCACGGACATGCGGTGATACCGGTCACTTCGGCGCCGACACTTTTCCTGACCATCGGTTTGCCGTTCGTTCTCTGGGCGATCGCATGTGCATAGACATTGATGACTTCTTGACACGATGTCTTCGAAACGGGTGTCTCCCGGTTCATCATGTAGAAACTTCTCATAAAAACTTCCGTGCGGTCAGCATATTCATGATGGTCAAGAAGTTTTCGCGAAACGATTCCGCACACATCCTCAATACCTTTGACATCACCGCTCGTTGCCTGCTGGAGCACCTCATCGATCACTTCAAAGTTTCTGGAAAGGTTTGCCCCTTTCAGACTGCTTGGAAGATCAACGAATACATCAAACTCTGAAATAAAGATCGCCGGCCGGGTCTTCCCGGGTCTGCCGACTTCGACAAGTTTTCTGACATTTTTCACACCAACACGCGTTAGGCTGATTCTCACATCCGGGGCGGTGGACTGCACATCTGGTAATGACATTATATATCGTGTCCTTTTTTCGTTAGTATGCCGTTTTCGGTTTAAGGCACGTCAACGTGTAACTATGTGTATGGGGATGAGGGTATATAATATTATACGTATTCGGATTCCAAATACACCAGCATATATGATGCAAAAATACTCCGTGACTGATGAAGATATCGGTTTTATTTCTGAAAAATGCGTCGCTGTGCTTGGTTACGGCTCTCAAGGGCGTTCCCAGGCAAGAAATCTTCGCGACAGCGGGGTCGCCGTCATCGTCGGGAACCGTCCCGGAAAAAGCTTTGATTTAGCCGTTTCTGACGGTTTTCCGGTCATGTCCGTGCAGAATGCGGTCATGCGCTCCGATATTCTCGGCGTTTTTTTCCCGGATGAATCCGCTGCGGATATATATACAAAAGATATTGCTCCGTTTCTCAAAGAGGGCCAGTGTCTGGTCTTTGCCCACGGTTTCAATATTCATTACGGCTTCATCGTTCCGCCGAAATTCACGGACGTCGTTCTGGTCGCCCCAAAAGGGGTCGGCCCGATGGTTCGAAAACTCTACGAGGACGGATCGGGTGTTCCCTCTCTCGTTGCCGTTCATCAGGATCACACGGGGCGCGCATTAAATCTGGCCCTCGGGTTTGCGGCAGGTATCGGGTCTTCCCGTTCGGCTGTTTTAGCCTCCACATTCAGAGATGAAACGGAGACGGATCTCTTTGGAGAACAGGCGGTCATCTGCGGCGGCCTTCCGGCATTGATTTCTGCGGCGTATGATACCCTCGTGGATGCCGGCTATCCTCCGGAGCTTGCTTTTTCCGAGTGCGCCCACGAAGTAAAGCTGGTCGTTGATCTCATCTACGAAGGGGGATTTTCAAAGATGCACGACTTCGTTTCAAAAACCGCAGGCTATGGAGGTATCACCCGGGGTTCCCGGGTCATCGGGGATGATTCCAGAAAACAGATGACCGCGATCTTAAACGAGATTCAAAGCGGGGAATTTGCCGAAGAGTGGATGGCCGAGAAGCGTTCCGGGAGTAAAACGTATGCAGGTCTTGTTGAAGAGGTCAAACAAAGCGATATCGAAACGACCGGTGCAGAGTTTCGGCGGCTGCTTATCTAAATCAATTTCCAGAACACAGTTTTCTGACTGTTTTTCCTTCGAGGCGGAGCCTGCCCGACCGCAGAAGGCTGCTGACTTCTTTTTCAATTTCCTCTCTTTCCCTTCCTTTCGCCGCGCCGAAGAAAAGGTGCGTGTTCAGTTGAAGTTTTACCGTCTTTGCCCGTTCGAGACCAAGAAGGAACGAGATGAACTCGGGCGTCGTCAGGATACCGTCCACATCCTGCACTCCGGCAAGGATCATCTTCGAGAGATTTCCCGCCGGTCTGACCGGCGTTATCTGCCGGTCCCCGCAGGTATCACAGTTCCCGCAGGGCTGTATTTCTTCGTCGAAGTAGGAAAGAAGCAGCTGTCTTCGGCACGATTTGGCCGTACAGTAGGCATACATCTGATCCAGTTTTTCCCGGGCGATCTCGGACTTTTTCTTATCGGTGAACTCCCGTTCGAGCATATTTTCGATCTTGCGCCGGTCGCCGCCCGAGTAGAACAGCAGACACTCCCCGGGTTTGCCGTCCCTGCCGGCCCGCCCCGTTTCCTGATAATAGGACTCGATGTCTTTAGGCATATGGGCATGAATCACATATCTGACGTCGGGTTTGTCGATCCCCATCCCGAAGGCCACCGTTGCGCAGATCACTCGTATTGAGTTGTTAAGAAATCCCTCCTGGACCCTGCTCCGTTCAGGGGTCGGCAGACCGGCATGATACGGATTTGCCAGGATATGCACCTTTCGGAGACGCTCTGCCAGTTCCTCGGTACTTGCCCGCGAAAAACAGTAGATGATCCCCGGATCATTTTTGTGGGCGGTGACGTAACTGATAATTTTCTGCATCCTCACCTGGGCATTCGGCTCGGCATAAGCCGCATACCGGAGATTTCTCCGGTCGAAACTTCCGATGAACTCGGCGGGATCTTTCAGTCTCAGTTCGTTTACGATATCTTCGCGTACCCTAAGGGTAGCCGTCGCAGTAAAAGCGGCGATCGGAACGCCCGGGAATTTGTCCCGCAGATGCTTGATCTCCCGATATTCGGGCCTGAACTGATGGCCCCACATCGATACGCAGTGTGCCTCGTCCACGGCAAAAAGCGCCACTTTGCAGCCGGAAAGCGTCGCGAAAAATGCCTGAGTCACTGCCCGTTCCGGCGAGACATACAGGATCCTGACTTTTCCGTCACGCATATCCTGCTCGACCCTTCGCCGTTCATCATAGGTCTGCAGACTGTTTAATGTCTCGACCGTCACCCCCTGGTTCGAAAGCGAGTCTACCTGATCCTTCATCAGCGCGATCAGGGGAGAGATGACGATCGTCATCCCGTCAAGCATCAGGGCCGGAAGCTGGTAACAGAGGGATTTCCCCCCGCCGGTCGCCATCACTGCGAGAACGTCCCTCCCGCTGACGATCTTTTCGATGATCTCCTGCTGGTTGGGGCGGAACGTCTGGTGGTGGAAGTATTGTTCCAGTGTCTGCTGTATCCCTTTCGTCATGAATTTTTTGGAGGCGCCCTTTCCTTAACGTTGGTACGGGCTGGGTATTCACTTTTCCTTTATGCACCGTTCGCGGTCGGACCTGGATTATTCGAGCAGGTACTCGGAAAAGTCGGATATCAGCGCCCTGTCAAGTTCCTGTTCGTTCCCAACGCTGGTTTCCGTAAACAGAAAAGCAAACAATCCCATTTCAGGCGCCTCAACTTTTCGGATGTCCAGGACATGTTCAAACTCATCGTAGAGTCTGCCGTAGTCGAATCTACCGCTGTCTATCTCTTTTCCGCCCTTGTCGATCAGGATCATGCTGTAGATCTTGCCGGATTTTTTGGCAAGGATCTCGGTAAAATCCGGCTTGATCTGATTCAGATAGCAGTCGACCGTGTTTATGCCGTACGCATAATACGCAATATCGGTTGAACAGGATCCGGCGAACCGCAAAGGATTGAATTCGATCGGGATGATGTCGTCTTGTGTGACTCTGACTTCGATATGCATCGGAAAATCGGTTATGTGCAATTGAGTGTTGATCCGTTCAAGGAACCGGGTAAACGGCTCAAGATACTGCCCGATGATTTCTACTGACGTATAGTAGATACGGTCTCTCACATCGGACTCGGAGGCAAAACGGTGGGTCAGGATGTTCAGTATGACCGGCTTTCCCTTTGTATCGTAATATGCGTCGATCGCATACTCCGTACCTCTGATGTACTGCTCGAGAAGGAAGGTTGAACCGATCACGGTTTCCGGGAAATCCGCCGCCCATTTTTGGATATTTTTCTCGATGTCAAAGACTGCTTTTTTCAGATCATCCTCATTGAACAGTGCATAGACGCCGACGCTGAAAAATCCGACGGAAGGTTTCAGAATGACCGGATACGGAATGCGTGAATGGTCGCTGCTTCGCAGTTTGTCCAGCGTGACCTCCTCGAAAAACAGATCAGGATAGAGTCCCGATACCGTTTTACGAAACAGTGCCTTGTCTTTGAGGATGCTGATTTTACGAACAAGTTCGCTTGCAGGCAGGTGTTCATATATCCAGTCAAGGGCGTGTTCCGATACGGTGTAGATCCGTTCGCCGTCCTGATACCTCTCTACCGCTTCCTGCGTATCTATGAAATGCAGGGCGTTTCCTCTGCTGTTGGAAGCCGCGTACTCGTTTGCCAGTACGGGAACTTCATGTGCCGCAAGATATTCAAGCAGAAAGTCGGAAATGTATGGCTCTTCTAAAATTATCACAATAATACCTCTTGAAATGATATGAAAAATGGGAATCTGATATCAGATCCCGGGAATGTAGGAAGACTGTTCTTTATAATACGGGATGTAGACGATCCGGGAATTTTCCACCGTGAAGTTGTATCTGAGGACCTGCAGGACACCTGGTTTTTCCGTCTCGTAGCGAAGATACAGAAACTCCGTAAGCTCCCGTGCAGTGTTTTTGTTGATCAGGATCGGCAGATAATTACCTTCATATCCGGCAACGGCTTCGACGATCTCGGGGTTTCGGATCGTCATATCAATTTCCCAGGGCTCGGCAAGATACCGGGGGATATCGGCCGCACAAATATAGTAGCTCCGTTTTCCGTCAATGTCCGGAAGGCCGGTTGTCGTATCCCCTCCAGTGAGCTTGTCCGTCACTTCGAAGTTCACATCGAACCGCCAGAACGGAATGAAGTCGGCTTTCACCCCTTCCATCGCTACTTTTGCCAGAAGATCGGGTTTGGCCACATCGTAAGGCACGATTTTGACCGTATCCGCGGTGATATCCAGCAGGTGGGAGCATTTTTTTGCAGGGCGTGATAACCTCTCCCCACGGCTTCTTAACTACCTCTCCGCAGAGCGGACACTGCAGGATGGTGGAGTCATGGTTCAGAATCTCCCGATCGGTCAGCTGTTTTGGGACTCTTACCACAGGGCGGAGCGAGGAGATGTGCTGCATCGTTCCGGCGGCGACGAAGGTTCTTCCTTCTTTGAATGCGGGATATCCCGCCATACACATGGCAATACCCAGCAGAAGCAGGATGATCTGGAACATCTCGGCCAGCTGATACGGCCCCGTATGAATGAGCATGGCCACCGAAGATCCGATCATGATCCCTCCTATGGCAAGGGAGAGGATCATCATCCTGGTACGTGCGGTCAGATTGATCGGGCTTGTCCCGCCCAGAACCTCGCCGCGCACGGCATCCACGATCGCCGTATAGTGACCCCCTTTGTAGGAGTAATGCGCGATCCAGACCGGAGCATACACCAGTTCGAAGACTTTTGGAATCAGAAACGACTTTTTCAGCGTGATCGTATCGATCCGTTTTTCGAGGGCGGTCTTGATCATTTCGTGGACCGCTTCTCTTCCCCGTTTGCTCGCCTCGACCGCGGATCCACCGGGCTCCATCGAAACGACCGATCCTCTTACGTAAGGAGCCTCTCCTCCGGGGTCAAGCCAGAGTTTCTCGATACCGTATTTGCCGGTATCACAGGCGCACTCCGTCCAGATGAACTCGTCGTCGATCAACTCCTCGAAGATATTTCTGATCACGTTGCCGGTTTGCTCGGTATATTCCGAGTAGCCGCAGGCGACGGCTTTTCCCAGGGCAACGAACCTCCAGAACGGCAGATAGAGAAGGTACATTTCGCTGACTTCGGCGCACTTTCCGAGGTCGGGCGCCTTGATTCCTTTTGAAAACCAAGTCCGGAACGTCCGGTCGGCGACGCCTCTGGTGATCTTCGCTTTGTAATAGAACTCGGCGACCTGATCTTCGACTGAGCGTTCAAGCCCCATCTTTTCACTCCTTGCGTTTGAGGTTAATCACACCGAGCATCTCGCTCTGATACATGAAGAAGATCAGCAGTCCCGCAACCAGAAGAAACAGCCAGGGACTGAAGTAGACGGCGATAAGCGAGAGGATCATTAACGGGATGCAGGCGATCAGTGCGGTCTTTCTCCAGTTGACCGGCTCTTTGATCGGATGCCACTCATCGTAGATTTTTCCGGATGCCGCGTCCACCTCGATCATGTAAATGGATTTTTTTACTTTGTAGCTGATCAGCCACAGAGGAATCCCGATCAGCTCCTCAGCACGGGCAATACCATGGAGCTCGGGGTAATACACAGAGGATTGAACGGTTGCAGGGAGAATATTGGCATCCTTCGGGATCGGCACGATCTCGTTATCATCCCTATGCATATTCTGCAGACCCGAAAGAAGCGTCCCGCAGGCCGGCCGGTAGACCGTCACATCCAAGCACCCGTCTTCCCTCGTGTATTTCCAGAAGGGGTAATAGAGCATCACGGCTTTCCCGAACCTGATCTTGTCTTCGGGGATGAACGGCTTGGTGTCCGACTCCAGCCACTCGCGGGCAAGTTCCCGCGCCCGCGCCTCATCGATTTGAGGGGCGATTACGCCGGAACACTGCAGAGGTACGGGTATTCCTTCTGGTATTTCTGCCATAAATAAGTCAATATATTTACGTACGTTCTGATAGATGTTTTCTTGCCTCATCTCCGGGCGTCCCCCTTTCCCCGTTCAATTGGGAGCATATTTATACTTATGATGCACACAATTATACATTAACGTATATTGTTGTGATAATCGATGTTGAATATAACCACCTTTCTCGATGCAAACTCCTGCCGTCTGGCAAAACCGGTTTTTTTCTGTCCGGAAAGAAACACGTCATACACCTCCGCTGAGATACTTTCGATAAGTTCCGCGCTCGCCCGCGACCTCCTCTCCCTCGGTGCCGTGAAAGGCGACCGTATCATTCTCTATATGAACAGCAGCCCCGAATATCTCGTTTCCTACTTCGCCGTCTGGAGGATCGGCTGCGTGGCCGTTCCAACGAATCGCGTCTATACGCCAAGCGAACTTGCCTATATGGTTGAAAACTCCGGGGCGAAGATTTTCATCACCGATGCCGACGGCGTGTCTGCCTCCCGGAATCTTCCGGTCAAGACCTATGTGCCGGGAGACATCGAATCTCTGCGCGGCGAACCTCGCCTCTTACCGGAACATACGGAGCACGACGATCTCTGCCAGCTCCAGTATACCTCCGGGACCACCGGCAAACCCAAAGGCGCCATGCTCACCCATGGAAACTGGCTCGCCGCGATCCACAACATCTGCGATGTGCTGACCTACAAACAAAACGACGTCTATCTCGGCATCTACCCGATGGGTCACGTCGGCCTTTCCTGGGGAATCGCCGCGATGCGGGCGGGAGCTCTCTATGTTATGATGGAGAGGTATGAGTATCAAAAATATCTCGATCTCTGCAAAGAGCACAAAGTCACCGTTCTCGCGGGCATGCCGCCGGTGATCCATTCACTCACGGAAGCCCCTGCGGGACCCGAAGAGAGCCTGGCAACCGTCAGAGAGATCATCTCCGGCGGCGGTCCTCTCCACCACGATATCTGGAAAAAATTCTATTACCGGTACAACATCCCGGTCATCAATGCCTACGGTCTTTCAGAAACTGTCGTCATCGGCACGGGAACGGTGATCCGTCCCGAGGATTATGCATCGGCCGACCGGTTCCAGAGCGTGGGCCACCCGGTCTGCTTCTCGGAAGTCAAGATCGTTGACGAAACCGATCCGTCGATCGAGATGCCGATCGACACGCCGGGCGAGATCGCGCTTCGCGGTCCGGCCGTGGCAAAAGGCTACTGGAATATGCCCAAAGAGACTGCCGCCTCGTTCCTCGAAGACGGCTGGTTCCTCACGGGAGATGTGGGCTATCTCGACAAAGATCTCCGGCTTTTCCTTACTGACCGGAAAAAGGACATGATCGTCATGTCCGGTTGGAAGATCTACCCGACCGAGGTTGAAGAGGTCCTGATCGGCTACAAAGGGGTCGCAGAGATCGCGGTCTTCGGCATCCCCGACGAACATCGGGGCGAGATGCCGGTAGCCGCCGTCGTTTGGCGGAAGGGCTGGGACAGCTCATCTAAGGAAGACGCTCTCAGAGCATATGCAAAAGAGCGTCTTGCGGGATACAAAGTTCCCCGCAAAATCATCACGGTGGATGCCCTCCCCCGGGTCAACGGCTGGAAGCTCCTGAGACGGGAACTTCGCGAACAATACTCATAAAAGAATACCCATCATGAAATCACGTGATATAGCACTCGTCGGCATTTTACTTGCCGCCGGAGCAATTGCCCGGTACATTTCCTTATTCGTACCGGGCGCGATCGTCGCGGATCTGACGATCGCCTTCTACTGCCTTGCGATCATCCTCGTCGTCCCGAAGTTCAAAGAAGCGCTCGGGATAGGCGTTGTAGCCGGAATTATCTGTGCGGTTTTTTCGCACTCGATCTTTCCCTTGGGAAACCTGATCTCGGCGCCGATCGGCGCCGTGGTCTGTTTAGCGGTGTATAAACTCGTCAAGGATCATACCCGCCTTGCCCCGGCAATTTCAACTGCGATCGCCACCCCTGCGAGCGGATTCACCTTCATCACCGTCACCTGCTTCTTGATGTTCTTCACGACCGAAACCACGGTCGCCACGGTCCTGGCTTTTGCCATAGCCCTGATCCCGATTGTGATGAGCGCAATGGTCGTGAACGTTATCATCGCCCAGATCATCGCGATGCCGGCGACCTCGGTTATGCAGAAGACGAAAACCGTCATCAAAACCGCCCACACCGAGGCAGCGCCGAGCGATTCGGTCGCCTTGGACAAACTTACGTTTACCTATCAGGCGGCAGACACGCCGTCTCTTGAAAACATCTCGCTGAAAATAAACCCGGGCGAGTTCGTTGTGGTCAACGGACCTTCCGGAGCCGGAAAAACCACGCTTGCCCGTGCGATCTCCGGCGTTCTTGTTCACGCCTACGGCGGGACGGTTGTAGGAAACGTCTCTCTTTACGGAAAATATGCCGATGAATACAAAGACGTGACCGAGCTTTCGGAAAAGGTCGGGATGGTTTTTGACGATGCCGATGCCCAGCTGATCTTCACCACGGTCGAGGAGGAGATCCTCACCGGTCTGGAGACCCGCGATCTGCCCGAGGCCGAGGTCAGAAAGAAACTCGACGAGATCTACAAGATCACCTGTACTGGTCACTTAACGGACCGTGCGCCGCACAATCTTTCGGGCGGACAGAAACAGCGGGTCGCGATGGCTGCGGCCCTTTCCCGAGAGACCCCTCTCCTCGTTCTGGACGAGGCGACCTCCGAGCTGGATAAAAATGCCAGACGCCAGGTGTACACCCTGCTGAAAGGCATGACGGCTAAGGGTCATTCGATCGTTTTGATTGAGCACATGATCGATGAGACGATCGGCTATGCCACGCGGATGATCACGATGAATGAGGGAAGAATCGTGTATGACGGCGTTCCAAAACCCGAGAACACCAACTACCCGACGCTTGAAAAGACCGCCCCGACCCACGAAGTCGTGCTGGAAGCGGCGCACGTCACGCACAAATTCCCCGAGGTCCTTGCGTTGGATGATGTCTCGGTCTCCTTCTTCAAGGGAGAGATCGCGGCAATTCTCGGTGAGAACGGATCGGGCAAGACGACACTCGTCAAACATCTGAACGGTCTTCTCCGTCCGGATGCGGGCTCGGTCCTTCTTAAGGGCGAGGATATTGCGTCCCGGTCGATCCCGGAGATCGCGAAGTATGTTGGTCTGGTGTTCCAGAATCCGGATACGATGCTGTTTGAAAACACCTGCGAGAAGGAGATCCAGTTCGGTCTGAAGAACATCGGGAAGTCCGATGCTTCGCCGGCGGCTTCTCTTGCGGCCGTGGGCCTTGCCGGTAAAGCGAAGATGAATCCCCGCCATCTGAGCCGCGGGGAACGCCAGAAGCTTGCTCTTGCCTGCGTTATTGCCACAGGCCAGGAGATCGTTATCATGGATGAGCCGACGACGGGTCTCGATCCGAAGGAGTCGTATGAGATCATGCGTGTCCTGACCGGGATGCGGAATGATGGTAAGACGATCCTTATGGTGACGCATGACCCTGTGCTCGCAGGTCGGTATGCGGACCGGATCATCGAGATGGAAGCGGGTAAAATAACCGCGGTCCGCGGAGGTGAGTGAAATGGAAGATATTATGCTGTATATCCCGGGGAACCGGTTCGTTCACCGGTTGTCGCCGATGACGAAGATCTTCTTCGCGGTCGGTATGATGTTTGCGGCGATCTTCACGTCGAATCCGCTGCTTCTTGGCGGGATGGTCATTTTCGTTCTGGCATTCGCGGCGATCGGCGGGCTGTTGAAGCCGCTGATCCGTCAGGTCCATCTGCTGATCATTCTGGGTCTTGCTCTGGTCGTTTTGACGGTGCTGACGAGTGCGTCGGGCGATGTGCTGTTTGCGCTTCTGCCGAACGGGATGTTCCCTGTGACGACGGGCGCGATCATGTTCGCGGTGCTGATGGCTCTCCGGTTTGCGGTGCTGATCTTCTCGTTCCAGCTGCTGGTGATCTCGACTCAGCCGCGTGATCTGGTGAATGCGCTTTATACGCTCCGGATCCCGGGCGATTACGCTTTGATGTTTCTGATCGCGATCCGGTTTATCCCGACTCTTCAGAGAGAGGGTGTCCGGATCAATGAGGCTCAGCTCTCCCGCGGGTACTTCCCGGGAGGCGGGGTCATCGGCAAACTGAAGCAGCTTGGCCCGGTGATGCTCCCGCTGATGCTGAATTCACTCGCAAAAGCGGATACGCTTGGTCTGACGATCGATATGCGGGGCTACCGGAAAGCGTCGGAGCACCGGAGAAAGATGGTCTACCATGCGGCAGATTTCGTGACGGTTTTGATCGTTGCGGCAATCTTTGCCGGCATCGTGTATGTGACGTTTATTCTGTGAGAAGAATAGAACCCTCTTTTTTTGGCGGGGAGCTTTAGCTCCCTCAGCGGAGCAAGTCTGAGTGAAGCGAAGACTTGCGACTGGACGCGGGAGCCTCAACGGGTGACCAAGTCTTTTTCTGTTGGTTAATTTCATAGAGAGATTATCTTTAGATGCACAGAAAATTTAAAGAGTAAATTGTTTTCGTAGGTAGTTTGATGGAGTTACTTTTACTATTATAAACGTAGATAGTAACCATAAGGTCAATTCATGCAAGAAAAGAAATATAATTACAGAGAATTTCTAACAACCTTTTTTTTCGACAGAAAGTACTTTCTTTTCGTACGTTGAGTAGTATGTATGGGGACTTTCAGCAGCTTTGGTCTCAACCAGGCATATCACGAACGTTATGAAAAACTTGGCGACCGTCTCTCCGACGTTGGT
>NIZU01000070.1 GCA_003315675.1 Methanocorpusculum sp. MCE | reverse complement strand
GGGATTGGAGGAAGGTTGACCGGAAATGGGTAACGTCATTCACATTTCCAGCTTTCACCGTTACGCCGATCGGTACATTGATCGGGTGAGCAAGTTCGGTGATCCCAAGAGTTATCTGCAGTTTATCTGGTCGATGATCACGACTGTAGCCGTATTTCCCCATAGGTGAAGCACTGCCGTGAAGAACAAGACTTGTCCAGTCGAGATTTACGTCGGTGTGCTCGAACTGACAGCGGGAAAATATTCTCTCCTGGAGTCCGGAGATGATGAATGCACTGTTTTGCCAGAGCATTTCCAGAAGACGATACTGCGTTTTTCCCGTGAACGAAGGGAGATTATAGTATTCTCTGGTTTCCGGCTGCATGAGCCAGGAATGAGCTCTTTTGATGCTGAAGTTGTCGCTGAGTTTGTAGGCGGCGAGGGCTTTGATCAGGGTGGAGATGTCGATTCCTTTCTTTTTCAGCGGGGAGAAGATGGAGACAAGGTCAAGGGAGGTGAACATTTTTTCGCTGAGGAGGAGCGGGCCAATCGGAAAAGATATGTGTGGAGTGGGTGTAATATTGAGTGTCTCTGTGAAGCGGTTAGTTTTCATTTTGGTCAATTTAAATTGACGCCTGTCAGGGACTAGTTTTCTCTTTTGTTGCGTTTACGAGATGTTTGAATGAGGGCTATATTGCCAACTGTCAAAGTCAGGGTATAAATATTCATAATCCTATTTTTATGCGCGTTTTCCAATCTTTTTTTCGTTTAATGAATCCGGGTGAATGGTGCCATGCTAACACGTATCATGCAAATACCACGCTCAAAGCCTGAAATAAAAATCCCGGCAATTATAGAGTATTCTTAGAAATGCATCGAGAATATCTGCCTGAATCGGAAATAACACGATATGTTTTATATGGGGGAATCCTAACATTAATTGTCACAACGCAGTTGAACTCCAGAGTTCCGTGCGATTGGCAGGAAACAAACCATGTCGAAGGTAAACCCGTTTGAAATGGCCCAGCATCAGCTTATGGATTGTGCAAAAATCCTCAAGCTCGACCAGGGCGTTGTTGATATCCTCATGCAGCCGCAGAGACAGATTCAGGTATCTATCCCCGTCAAGATGGACGACGGCACCACCCGGGTTTTCCAGGGATTCCGTGTGCAGTACAACAATGCACTCGGACCCTATAAAGGAGGAATCCGGTATCACCCTGAAGAGACGATCGACACCGTTCGTGCTCTCTCAGCATGGATGACCTGGAAGTGCGCAGTACTGAACCTTCCGCTCGGCGGAGGAAAAGGCGGTATCATCTGCAACCCGAAGGAAATGTCCAAGGGCGAACTTGAACGCATGAGCCGCGGCTATATCCGTGCAATCTGGAAGAACATCGGTCCCGACACTGATGTCCCGGCACCGGATGTATACACCGACGGTCAGATCATGGCATGGATGATGGACGAGTACTCCACCATTCAGGGCAAGAACCAGTTCGGTCTTCTGACAGGCAAACCACTCGTTATCGGCGGCTCGCTCGGCCGTGGTGACTCCACCGCAAAAGGCGGACTGTTCACCCTCCGTGAAGCAGCAAAAGAGCTCAACCTTAACCTGAAGACTGCAAAAGTCGCAATCCTCGGATACGGAAATGCAGGTGCGTTCGCATCCACGCTCGTCCAGGAAATGTTAGGCTCCAAAGTCGTCGCAGTGACCGACTCGAAAGGCGGTATCTACGACGAGAACGGACTTGACATCGCAGCAGTTGCAGCCCACAAGGCCCAGACCAAATCCGTCGTCGGCTACAAAGGTCTCAAGACCCTCACCAACGATGAAGTCATGGCACTCCCGGTTGATGTCATTATCGCCGCAGCACCCGATGAGGGAGCAATCAACGAGAAGGTCGCCCCGACCGTCAAGGCAAAGGTCATCTGTGAACTCGCAAACGGCCCGACCACTCCGGAAGGAGACGCAATCCTCTACAATAACGGCGTACACGTTATCCCCGACTTCCTGTGCAATGCAGGCGGAGTAACCGTATCCTACTACGAGATGGTCCAGAATATGTATATGCACTACTGGACTCTCGACGACGTCTACGCAAAACTCGATGCAGCAATGACCAAGTCCTACCACGACGTCCTGAAAGCATCCAAAGAATACAAGATCAACATGCGTCAGGCAGCATACGTTGTTGCAGTCTCTCGCGTAGTTGAAGGTATGAAAGTCCGCGGCTGGGTCTAAAACCCCCGCAAATTACCATCACTATTTTTATTATTCTTTTCCAAATTAAGCGCGGTCAGAGAATTCTCTGCAAAAACAGTAATTTCAGCCCAATTTTGATAGATACCATTTTTTATTCTTATTTAGGGGAGCGGGAGGGGGTGGCGAGGGGAGCGAAAGCGACGTAAACCTTGAGCAAGTCTATAGACTTGCAATCCGGCGCGGAGCCCAACGCGGTGGACATATCCTATTTTTCAAAAATCATTTAAGCAGTCAAGGGGTCTTGCCTGCCGTTGAATAATATGTAACTGTCAAATTCAGGTATCAGAAAAAATTATTGATGTGTATCTTCGTCTACTTTTTTCAGTTCCGCAAGCGTTGCATCGGGATGTTTTTTGAGATAATCGGCGACGTTCGGTTTATGGAGAAGCAGGCAGTTTGTACATGCCCAGACCTTCTGGCCGCTTGAAGAACTGTCGATCCATTCGCCAAGAGATTCGTCATGACAGGGATAGAACGGGCAGTAACAGAAATCACAGGACTGACCGGCGAAATGACAGGGATAATACGGACATCCCTCTTTTTTCCATTCGAACCAGCCGTGATCATTATATCTGGAGTAGATGAAGTAGGTGGGAGCGGCCGCTTCGACCGTATCCTCGTGGCGTTTGACCGCCTCCATAACGCCGTGCAGAACCGCAGCATATATCCGTCTTCCGGGTTCTGTGAACGTGCCTGCATAGGCATGGATAACGTCTCCTTCAAAGGCTGCGATCACCGCATCCGATGTTGTACCGGTGAAATCCCTGCCGAGGAGGCGGAGGGCATGGGCTTTCGCCTCGGTAGCGGTAATAATCGTTTCAAGAAGAGCGGCCTCGGAAAAACCCTCGTTCGAGGTGACGATGATATTGATCGTATGCGGCTTCGTCGGATCCGGATTCGGATTGGAAACCCCTGCGGTAACGAAAACCGTGATATAATCATACTGAAGGATGCAGAGATCCTTCATGGGAACCGCGGTAAGAAGACCAAACGCATCATCCGCATACTTTGCATCGGCCAAGAGACCGCGGATTAATACAAGAGGATCGCTGTGATCGAAATCCTTGTCAACCGTGTGATTGAGATGCGTGGAGACATCCCTTAGACCGCCATCGACACCGGTGCTGACCGCATGGAATGAGCCTCTGACATAGAGGGTGTTTTTTGTGTAATGATACCGCATGAAGTTACTCTTATGTTATGTTGGCGGGAAAAAATATTTAGAGTGTAGGATACAGCCGGGAATGATATTCGTTCGATCCCGCATGCAGGTTAAATAACAGAGAATATCTCTGGATCCATGATCTTTGAAAAAAGGAAGTAGGGCAGGCAGGCACAAATGTGCAGACCGGCTGAAAAAACGGGATCACTCCACGTTCTTCAGCATATTTTTATCGTAACGTGAAATCGTCGCGTTTTTCTGGTTCTGATATTTTGCATCCGGTTTTTTATCGTACGGGCACTCGCAGCGTTTGGTCACGTAAAAGACGAGCTGACCGATCGGCATCCCTGCATACACCCTGACCGGGCGGCAGTTCGAGTTGCACATCTCAAGCGTGATGGTCCCGGAAAATCCGGCATCAATCCAGCCGCCGGTCTGATGAAGAGCGATGCCGAGGCGTGCCACGCTGCTCTTTCCTTCGATCGAAGAGACGATGTTGTCGGGCAGCGTCACCGTTTCGAGAGTTTCCGCAAGGACGAACAGTCCCGGCTGGATGTCGAAATAGGACCCTTTGCGCTCTTTCGTATGGGTATGAAGCGTCTCTTTTTGATACGGGTCGATCACATCGTCACATGGTTCATACCAGACAAAATGATTACCTAAACGGATATCGAGGGAGTTAGGCTGAACAAGCGCCGGGTCGAAAGGATCGATACCGATGTACCCCCGTTTGATATGGTCTGCAATTTCCCAGTCTACCAGAATCATATCTTACTATTCGTCGGTGAAGATAAAATAATATTCAGTCTGGATGTCGAAAAAGACCCGGCGGGGCAGCCGAGTTCTGGTTTTTTGCATGTTTTGGTTTTTGCACGGAATTTTTTCCGGCATTACCAGCCCAAAGAACGGAACCGGACCGCCAGTCGCCTTTATGAATGTGCCTTGCATGTATCCAGAATCTGCATTACCCTGCGGCGGACTGAAGGAGCATCGGACTCGGATATCCTCTCGAGCAGATGTTCGAGGATAAGGATAAGCGGCTCTTTGACCTCATCAGCATACCCGTTCAGATGCGAGAAAGCGGAAAGCATCCCGGTCGTCACATACTCGTTCACGGGTGCAAGACGCAAAATGGAACTTTCCAGAAACGCTCTTCCGGCCGCCGTCTCGATAGAGATCTTTCTGTTCTGGGCAAACCGCAGATACAGGGCACGGCTCACCCCGGCCTGCTCGGGATCGAAGGCAGGGGACGCTTCGATCGTTCTCAGATACAGAACGGTGTCAGGCGAACTCGTTGTCGAGACAGCAGAGATGAAGTTCTCGAATGCGATCGGATTATCCTTGGAGCGGGCAAGTTCGGCCTCCAGCATCGCCATCCGGTCCGTCGCACACACCGCTTTTTCAGACCGTTCCTTCAGCATCGCATGGATATCCGGCGTGTCCAGCGTCGCAAGCAGGGAAAGAATAAGATTTTTTCACGCTGCGGGTCTTAAAAATCCGGGCAAGCTTCGCCGGCGAGTTCGTCTTCGCGGGCGAAGTGGAGTAGGCCGAAAGAAGCGCATACAGCCGATCCCTATGCGAAGAGGCCACAGCCGACATGAACCGCCGTTTTGCTTCGTAGAGTTTTGTATAGGCATACGTGTATTCGGGATCGCTCACCGACTCAAAAAGGGTAAGAGGAAGTGCGCCCACGCGTTCCATCACAGCCGCGCTGGAAAGCAGGCTGATGTACTCATCCACCAGACGCTGCGAAACCTCGGCGGTCTCATCGCGGCAGAGCTTCATCATCTCGCGCTCGAACAGCGTGCAGTGAGTCAAATACGAGACGACGATATCCTTGTCGTACCTAAGCTGGAGATAGAGTTCGTCATCGGAGGCGGAAGACTCCATCCGGAGATAGGCGGCATGATTGAGATTCCAGACGGCAAACGAAAAAGCCCCGGTACACGGGACCTGAAAGGTGAGCCGTTCAGAGTCGATCTTCTTCATGAACTCGGCAACAACCTCGCCTTTGTCGTTGATTAAGCGGCCGGTAAACGGAAAGATCCAGGGATTTTTGCCGGCAGGGATCTTCTGCGAGACGAATATCTCGGCGACGTCGTTTTCGGCGTCATACTTCGCAGACGCGGAAACGATAGGGTAGCCGGTCTTAGGGTAGCCGGTCTGTTTGAGCCATCTGTCCGCCATGAAGGAAAAGTCGGTCCGGCCCACATCCTCCATGGCATGCAGCCAGTCGCGGGGCGAGGCGTTTTTCCCGGCGAACCGTTTGTGATACAGATCGAGCGCCCAGGCAAACGCACGCTTTCCAAGCATAGTCTCGATCATGCGGGTGAACTCCGGGGCTTTGACATTGAGGGCCGAGATCTGCCGCTGAACCGGGTCGATCGCCTCTTCCAGTTCGGCAGTGTCGGCTTCGCGGGCGAGGGCATCCCTGACTTTGCAGAGCCGGTAAATCTCGTTTCTCAGATCGATGGACTCGTAGCGTTCCGGTCCGGTGTAGAGATACGTCCACAGAATGCAGTCCGCCATGATGCCGAGGGCGTTTCTGGCGGATGAGGGGTCCGAGTCCTTCGGTCCGAGGAGTTCGAGCCGGACGGTTTTGCCGTTCGGATAGATGAAATCTCTGGAAAAGGTGTCCCATGTTCCTACGCCGAGGAAGAAGAGGTAGTGGGCATGGGTTCATCGTTCTGGTAGGTGATGGTGTGGCGAGTTTCGTCATACTGCATCCGTTCGCGAATCACGTTGCCGTTTGAGATGAGATTGGTATAACGGGAATCGGCGATGATGGTGGTTGTCCTGGTGCATTTGGCCCGCATGTCGTCGAGACAAGGTACCATCCGCTGGAATCCCCACTGCTGGCACTGGGTGATCATGGTCCGGGGCAGACCGGGCGGAGTGACGTCGAAGTAGATACCTTCGAGGATGTGCGAGGTTGGACGGCAGACGGTGTAGGTGACGAGTTTGAATTCGGCCCCTTTGGACAAGGGACGCTGGAGGGTTACGGTGATGAGATCGTTTTCGTAGACATAGTGTACCGGACGGGTGTTCTGGCGGATGCTTTGTATTTCCAGATCTTTGGCGTTGAGAACGATTTCACTGAGTTTGTCGGTACGGACGATGATGGTGGTTTCGGCGGAGACGCCGATGCGTTCTTCGGTTATATCGAATGTGGAGGTGATGTGTTTGACCTGTACGAGCGGTTCGGGGAACTCGGCCGGGTGGTATCGATAGGTATCTGCCATGATAATACAGTTATTTCCATTGGGCGTGATATCAGATAAAAACCGACGCCGAAGTATCATCGACATTCTTTTTGACTGGGAGGAGAGATAAGACCCCAATTCTGGAATGGGGAATATCATACAGTCTTCGTTGATAATAATAATAATAATGAGAATTTCTAACAACCTTTTTTTTAACGCAAATCATGATTTAAGGAAGATTGGCTACATCCCTACCCCCTCACCCCCCCAAAAAAAGAAAAATACCCATTATTCCTTGACGTTTTTTTTTATTTACACTCTGTTTTGAATCGTTTTCACCTGATAGATATTATAACAAAATGCAGCCAGCATATTTTTCACTCGTACTCTTTGCAGCGTTGTTACCTTCACCAACCCTGCATGAAAAACATTTTTGATCACTGCATAGGGTCTCTCGACCTTTGATCTCTTCCTACTTATTCGCAGATTTCTCAGTTTATCTCGTATGCCAATGGGATGCCCTCTCGCTCCCCTTTTCATTGTGGCACTATATCCCTTGCATTTTGCTCCCTGATATCCCCGATCCCGATAGACCACTTCCCCTTTTTCTGAGAGGTCCACCTGACTATCATGAACATTTGCCGTGGTGGTTTCAATGCGTCGAATAAGATCGTGCGTCGTATCCATGATGGTATGAAGTTTATAGCCATAGTGTATTTTGCCGTTCTTGGACATGATTTTTCCATCTTTATCCCGTCGTGTTTTTGCCTGATCTCCTCGCGGCGTGTCTTTCTTACAATGACCGGGTTCAGCATACACAAACGTTGCATCCTGAATCATACCTTGTTCAATTTTCAGACCTTTCAGGTCAAGTTGTCTCTGAAACTCCTGCCAGACCACTGTATCAACGCC
>NIZU01000069.1 GCA_003315675.1 Methanocorpusculum sp. MCE | reverse complement strand
GGCGTTGATACAGTGGTCTGGCAGGAGTTTCAGAGACAACTTGACCTGAAAGGTCTGAAAATTGAACAAGGTATGATTCAGGATGCAACGTTTGTGTATGCTGAACCCGGTCATTGTAAGAAAGACACGCCGCGAGGAGATCAGGCAAAAACACGACGGGATAAAGATGGAAAAATCATGTCCAAGAACGGCAAAATGCACTATGGCTATAAACTTCATACCATCATGGATACGACGCACGATCTTATTCGACGCATTGAAACCACCACGGCAAATGTTCATGATAGTCAGGTGGACCTCTCAGAAAAAGGGGAAGTGGTCTATCGGGATCGGGGATATCAGGGAGCAAAATGCAAGGGATATAGTGCCACAATGAAAAGGGGAGCGAGAGGGCATCCCATTGGCATACGAGATAAACTGAGAAATCTGAGAATCAGTAAGAAGAGATCAAAGGGGGAGAGAGCCTATGCAGTGATCAAAAATGTTTTTCATGCAGGGTTGGTGAAGGTAACAACGCTGCAAAGAGTACGAGTGAAAAATATGCTTGCTGCATTTTGTTATAATATCTATCAGGTGAAAACGATTCAAAACAGAGTGTAAATTAAAAAAAAACGTCAAGGAATAATGGGTATTCTTCTTTTTTTGGGGGGGGGTGAGGGGGTAGGGATGTAGCCAATCTTACTTAAATCATGATTCGCGTTAAAAAATGGGTTGATAGATATTCTCATGTTTTTCATGCAGGGTTGGTGAAGGTAACAACGCTGCAAAGAGTACGAGTGAAAAATATGCTTGCTGCATTTTGTTATAATATCTATCAGGTGAAAACGATTCAAAACAGAGTGTAAATTAAAAAAAAACGTCAAGGAATAATGGGTATTCTTCTTTTTTTGGGGGGGGGTGAGGGGGTAGGGATGTAGCCAATCTTACTTAAATCATGATTCGCGTTAAAAAATGGGTTGATAGATATTCTCAATTTACAATAACTTTCTTCTCTCGCTGAAACTCAAAATATCGACACTCCCCGGCGGGGTCTTTTCCGGCGTCGATGATCCCGGTTTTTCCATACAGTCCATACACAAAATCATACAGTTTCGAACCTCATCCTTTCCCCCTTCGCTCACCGGCTTGATATGCTTGGCATCCCATCCCCCGCGTCCCAGGGCATTTACTCTGTTTGCATAGATCAGCTTCATCCCGCAGATCTGACAATATCCATTCACTTTCTCAAACGCATTCCGTACCACATCTTCTGTAAATGCCATCATCTCTCCAATACGTAGGGTTACGTCTCTACGTCACGATAAAACTATCCCTGAATGCTGTTTTGGAAAATCCCGGAGTTATGCGGGGATTTGACCCGCAAACGGGTTTTTCCCTTTCCCCCACTCCTCTATCTCAGCTCGTAAGAAACAGAAACTGATAATAGGTCTCATTCCAGAAAAGGATCTTCCCGCCGTACTTCCCGTAAATTTCCTGCCACTCCAGAGAGGTGACCTCTGAAAACGTAAAATAATCCAGGGGACGCTCATATATATGCACATATGTTCCCATACACTCATACAGACTCGGATGGGCCGCAAAATCCTCCTCCGTCAGATTCATGAGAGCAGCATAATACGGCAGTTCATCCTCCGCAATGGGGCGCATCGTAAACGCCTCGCTTAGATCACTAAACGGTTCGAGAATCACCCATATGCCGGTCACAGAGATGATAAGGATCACGGTAATCCAGAGAAGCGCTTTTGATTTCTGCATGATGGGTCTTTCGTTCCGGAAATATATAATCGCTCTGGCTCAATCAGTCAATGCTCTTCCCCTCACAGCAGATCAAGCTTTGAATCCTTCTCCGTGATCCGCCTTACCGGCTTGCAAGGATTTCCGAACGCAAGAAAATCCGCGGGAACGTCCTTCGTTACAACACTTCCCGCTCCGATTACTGCATTATCTCCGATATGCACGCCGCCCAGCACAACCACATTACATGCGAGCCAGACATCATTCCCGATATGGATCTCTTCTGCGTATTCGGACATCGAAACGTGCCCGTCCTCATACTGCATAGCTGTCCACTCCTTGGGGAGCAGCGGATGCGAGGTCGCCATAAGGGAAACGTTCGGGCCGAACATCACATTGTCCCCGATGAAAATCCGGCCGTCGTCCATGATCGTCGTATTGAAATTTGCAAAGAAGTTCTCCCCGATAAACGTATGACAGCCGTAATTGAACTGGATCGGTCCCTGGAAATAATAAATCTCACCGATTCTTCCGATAAACTCTTTGATGATCGGCAGACGGTTCTCATCGTACTCGTCGAGCGCATTGAATTTCTGACAGAGAACATGAGCCGTATGCTTCAAATCGCGCAGCTCCTTTGATCGTGCGTCAAAGAGCCGGCCTGCAAATATCCTCTCCTCTTCAGTCATCCTAAATCAGAGGGCACCCCGCACGTTCTTCGTCGCTTCGCACATCCGTGCAAGCTTCTCGAACGCCGTCTCAGGCGTATGCATCCGAAGACCGCAGTCCGGATCGATCAGAATATTCTCTGCCCCGAATGCATCCACGCAGGCCGTGATCCTCTCCTCGATCTCCTTTACCGACTCGATATGGGGATCCGAACTTTTGACGCACCCGCAGCCGATCTTTTTCCCTGCAAGGTCTCTCTTTGAGAGAACGGACAGATTCTCCATCGACACTGCATACTCGAAATCCAGAATATCCACCGGAAGCTTCGTCCAGGAATCCGCGATCTCTCCAAGCATCCCGCACGTATGGATGCAGGACGGGGTTTTGATCCCGGAAAAGATTATTTTGAGTGCTTCCCGTGCCGTATCCACCGAAATCGCCCCCGTTGAAAGGATCGGCTCGTCCACCTGAATGATCGCGACCCCCGTCTCTGCAAGATACTTCGCCTCCTGATGCAGAGCGGCGGCAAGATCCATCACCACCTCTTCCTTATTCCGGTAAATCGGCGTACTCACCTGCAGAGCGTAGGCGAGCGTACAGGGCCCTGTCAGGATTCCCTTCAAGTATTTCGTCTTTGTCAGAGCATACTTCGTATCGCCGACCGTGATCGGCTTATCGGCCGCCCCGATCTTTCCAAGAACGGTCTTCTCCGAGATCCCCGGCAGTTTCGAAACGAATGCCTGAACCATATCCGCTCTTACCTGCCCGTCCGAAATAATATCCACCCCTGCCCGTATCTGCTCTGCTACCGCAAACTGTACTGCTTTCTTATACGGGTCGATAAGGGACGATAGTCCTGTTCCTTTTACGCAGGGAAACGAACCGACGACCGTCGTCGGCATAATACAGGGGAGATCCATGATATGATAGGTCGTCCCGGGAAGATAAAAATCCTCTGGATCGGGGACCATCTCTTCTGCCGCAAACCAAGAGTTTATTTCTCCGTATGAGAATCTATTGATTGATCACCAATGTCCGCACTATTAAAAATTCCGAAGATGCAAAAAAGCGAATACGACTCACTCATCCGTGACAACGTCGTATCGCGGATTGCCTTCCTAGGGAAAGAATATCCCTACATCGCACCGTTTCTCTATGTCTTTGACGAGAAAAACCTCTACTTCCTCTCGACGCGCTACGGCAAAAAAATGGAGCTGTTCTCCCAGAATCCGGCCGTGTCCGTCGAGATAGAAAATGTCGCTCCGGATATGTCGACCTACAAATTCGTGACACTGCTCGGCAAACTTTCCGAGGTGACGGACGATGAGAGAAAACGTGCGGTAAAAAGTCACTTCGTCCGGCTTATCTCAGACAAAAAAATCTCGGAAAACAGTCTCTATGCCTTGGGTCACTCACCCACCGAGTCCCCTGAGAAGATCGTCGGCGAAGAACGAACAATGGTTTGGAAACTGGTTGATGTAAAGGAGATCGTTGCGCTGAAAAACGCATGATCTCCAAATTTTCAAAAAATCATACGTTCATTTAAAAAAGATGGTCTCCCATACGCCTCAATGGGCCGTATGGGACGATCAGCTGATTATTTGAGTTTTTTCTCGAGTTTCTTGAGCTTCTTTTTGGCGTCTTTGCTGCCTGATTCCGCCAGCTTCGAGAGTTCTTCAGCCTTTTCCTTCTTTACTTTGTTTAACTTCTCCAGCTGTTTCTTACTTGTTGGCATACATGGACCTCGTTTGGCTGATTCTATTTAGAGTTATTCCTTGTTAAAAATTTCCCTGAAAACTCTCCAGTCGATAATGTGATGAAAACTTCATATGAAATAAACTTCACATAATGTAGTATGAAAAAGGAAATACTCATATCGGTCGCGGGCCTTGCCGCCGGAATCATCCTGATCCTTCTGGCCGTATGTGTTTTTACGGGAAGTACGAGCCTTAACGGAGCCTGCTATGGAGTTGGTGCCGCGTTAATTGCCCTCTCCGTGGGAAATCTGATTGGAAAATCCGTCGTTAAATCGGTCGAGACGCCCGATGTCCGGAAAATGAAGGAAATCGAGATGAATGACGAGCGCAATATCCGTATTCGCGAACGTGCAGGCTGGAACACTGTCCGGATCTTTACCCCGGTTCTGTGTTTTCTGACGCTTGCAGCAGCACTTATCGGCGTTGAATTATATGTGACGCTTGCGGCCTGCGGGCTTGTTGTTTTCCTCGCCGCCCTCTCCATCGGCTCGCAGATTTATTACGACAAGAGGCTCTAATGGAGAACCGGATAAAAGAACTCAGGGCCGCCAGAGGCATGACCCAGGCGGAACTCGCCGAGCTCATCTCCGTATCGTCGAGAACGATCATCTCGCTTGAGAAGGGCCAGTATAATCCTTCGGTACTTCTCGCCCACAAACTATCCCTCGTATTCGAGTGTCAAATCGAAGAGGTGTTCCTTTTTGGAAAAGAGGATGGAATCTGAATAATCAGATGTAATAATCTGCGGTCACACTTTTTTCACTCACGCTTCTCACATATTTTTTGACCGGATCTATGTGATAGGGATGCTCGGCATAACCGCGAAGGGCATCTTCATCATCCACGATGACCGAAAGCGCGACATCGAAGGACCGCTCGGTGTGGGCATAATCGATGCCGACCTCGATTTCCCTGATCTGTTCAACAACGCCTTTCATCGAAAGGAGCATGTCGCGTGTTTCTTCGGCCGATGCCGGGTCTTTGAGTTTGAAGAGAACGAGATGTTTTATCATAAAAAGAATGGTTATGGACTGACTCTGTGTCGGTCCCGCGGGAAGAGAACGGCTTCCCTGATATTCTGGAGATCGAGCATGGTCATGACCAGGCGTTCGGCGCCGAGTCCCCAGCCTGCGTGGGGGGGCATGCCGTATCTGAACGGGTTTAAGTAGAACTCGAATGCGTCGGGGTTGAGACCTTTTGCTTTGATCTGCTCAACGAGAAGGGAGTGGATGTGGCAGCGCTGTGCGCCTGAGGTCAGCTCCATTCTTGGGTGCATCATATCGAACGCACGGCAGACCTCGGGCCGGTCTGCAAACGGCATGGTGTAGAACGGTCTCGTGGTGGTCGGCCATTCGGTGATGAAGTACATCGTGCCCATCTTTTCTCCGACGATCCTCTCGGCAGCGGTCGAAAGATCGTCGCCGAAGACGAGCGGTTCCCCGCCGGGGGTGGAGATTTCGATGGCTTCTTTGTAGGTTATCCGCGGGAAGGGAACGGTCGGGACTTTAAAGTCGGTGATGCCGAGCGTTTCAAGCGCATCGCCGCAGTGGTCGGCGACGTATTGATATGCCGAAGCTACGACGTTTTCGAGCACATGCATTGCGTCTTCTTCGTTTGCAAAGGACATCTCGATATCGACCGAGGTTGCTTCGTTTAAATGACGGACGGTGTTGTGTTCTTCTGCACGGAAGATCGCGCCGATCTCGAAGACTCTGTCGAACCCGGCACTCATGAGCATCTGTTTGTAGAGCTGGGGAGACTGATTTAAGAATGCTTCCTTGTCGAAGTAGGCGAGCGGGAAGAGTTCGGTTCCTCCTTCGGTTGCGGCGGCCACGATCTTCGGGGTCTGGACCTGGGTGAATCCGTTGTCCCAGAGGTATTCGCTGATGGCGCGAAGACAGGCGTTTCTTATCTGGAAAATAGCGTTAATGCGGGGTTTTCTGAGATCCAGGTACCGGTTGTCGAGCCGGGTATCGAGTTCTGCGGGGACTTTTTCCGAGACGTCGAGCGGAAGAGGGGTCTCGGCACGGGAAACGACGCGGAGTGTGTCGGGGACGAGTTCGCGTCCTCCGGGTGCTTTTTCGGTGGCTTTGACCACGCCTTCGCATTCGATGACGGACTCGCGGGTCGCTTCTTTCACGGCGGCGAGTACTTCGGGGGTGACTTTCTTTTTAGGGATGGTGACCTGAAGGATCCCTGTTCGGTCGCGAACGAGGAGGAAGGTGAGCCCTCCAAGATCACGTTCTTCGTGGACCCAGCCTGCAATGTGCGCACGCTCAACTGCGGGGGTCACGTCTTTTATTGGTATGCGCATAAAATCTCTATAGTATTTGCGGTGGAGATAGATTATAGTTTGTTCAGGGAATTCTCGAAAGTATCATCGACCAATTTCTGTTTCTTACGCTTCGGCGGTAATGTGAACTGCATCAATCCGCCATGCGATCTGCACGATGTCACCCGGGAGATACGTATCTCCTGTCTGCCGGAACGGGCAGACGACCGTGAAGATGCACCCGGCTTCCACCATGATATGCAGGAATGCTCCCGATCTTTCTGAGGAGACCACTCTGCCCTGAACCGAGATCCGTCCGGTGTCGATCTCTCTTTTCGACAGGGAAATGTCCTCGGCGCGAAGCATGATCTGCACGATTCCGTCCGGTATGCGGGGAGCAGGGCAGAACACAACGCCGCCGGAGACCGCATTTCCGTTTCTGACAACCCCGGTGAAGATGTTCTGAACACCGACAAATTTTGCCACACTCTCGTTTGCCATATGATAGAACACTTCATCGGCAGGACCGATCTGAACGAATGTCCCGTCGATCATCACGGCCACCCGGTCGGCGAGCCGCTGACCCTGTGCCTGATCATGGGTAGTGATGATGATCGTGGTTTTGTTGACCTTGTTTTCGTGCAGGATCATCTCTTCGAGCAGTTTCGTTGCGCCCGGGTCGAGATTAGCCGTCGGTTCGTCAAGGAAAAGGATCTCAGGTTTTGTCACCAGGACCCGGGCGAATGAAATCCGCTGCCCCTCTCCGCCGGAGAGAGTCCGGCTGCTCCGTCTGGCATACTCGCTCATTTCCATCTCTTCGAGAATTTTCTCAACCCGTTTTTGTCTCTCTTCCCGGGAAACATTTCTGTAGGACAGGCCGAGAGCGATGTTTTCCTCTACGGTTCTGTCAAAGAGCACCGTTTTTTGGAAAAGCATGCCCATCCGGTTCCGCAGATCGTGGGCCGAGTGTTTTGTGGCTTTCTCGCCGAATAACGTAATCTCACCCTTTGATGCCGGTTCGATTATATCCAGCATTCGAAGAAGCGTGCTTTTTCCGGTACCCGACGGTCCGATGATTACCAGGATCTCGCCTTTTTTCACCGAAAAGTTCAGCGGGTGAACGATCTCTTTTTTTCCGTAGCTTTTTGCAAGGCCGCTAACCGAGATGATATCAGTCATCTTTCATCCTCCCGTTGTAGTGCTGGAAAAAATTTACGCCGAAGTTTACGATCAACGCGATCGTCAAAAGAATAATTCCAAGAGCGATTGACGTGGAAAACTCGCCCATGGATGTGTTCAGCGTGATGGCCGTTGTCAGGGTCCGGGTAAAGTGCCGGATATTTCCGCCGACCATCATAACGGCGCCGACTTCCGCAATTGCGCGTCCAAATGCCAGCACGACTGCCGATAAAATAGCAAATTTTGTCTCGCGAACCAGGGTCAGCATTGCCCGGTATGCCCGTGCATTGAGTGCCATGGTCGTGTATTTCATCTCTTTGTCCAAGCCGGAAAGTGCGGCTATGACCAATCCGACGATTAACGGCGAAACCAGAATGACCTGTGCAATGATCATTGCGTTGACCGTGTACAGGAGTTTTAAGGAACCGAACGGTCCCGAGTTCGATACAAGGAGATACACCAGTAATCCGACAATCACGGTCGGCAGAGCATATAAGGTCTGGACGATGTTGATGACGGTTCGTTTTCCGCGAAAATCATTATAGTAGATGACGGCGCCTATCGGAATCGCGATCAACGCTGCGGCAAACGTTGCGAGCGATGAAACGTACAGACTTCTGCCGGCGATTTCCATGATCTCCGGGTTCAGCGTGACGATGAGCGTTATCGCTTCCAGAAATCCGTCGGTTATCTCTCCCATAGGTAGTTTTCCTGTCAGATACGATAAAAAAATTGGATGACTGTTTTATGCAGTCGGAATGACTACAGGAGTCTTACAGTCAATGTTGAACGGCGGAAGAGTGCTGTCGTTCAAGGTGCTCATCGGCGTGAAGAGAGGTTTGCCGTAGACTTCAACACCGTATGCGCCGATAAAGTTCTGACCGTCTTTGGAGATGAGCCAGTTGGTGAAATCGGTTGCATCTTTCACATTGGTATCCGGATATTTAGCCGGGGATATCGTCATGATACTGTATCTGTTCAGAAGGGAAGCTCCTTCATCGATGATTACTTCAAGCGGGAGATTGTTGTTCTTCTTGTAGGTAAGATAGGTTGCTTCGTCAGTGAGTATGTAGGCGCCAAGCTGGCCGGTGGTGGTCAGGGAGTCTCCCATACCTGCACCAGTCTCTTTATACCACGGACCGCATCCGGTGATCTGGGCAGTGTTGTTGAATCCTGCAGATTTCCAGATGGCTTTCTCTGCAGAGTGGGTTCCGGAGTTGTCGCCGCGTGATACGAAGACGATTCCCTCGGTTCCCGCATCGCCCAGTGCTTTGAGTTTGGCGACGCCTTCTTCAGGAGTCATGCCTGCAATTCCTGCCGGATCATCGGCCGAGCCGACGATGATGAAGTAGTTGTATGCAATACCTCTGTGGTTGACACCATACCCTTCATCGATGAAGGCGGCTTCCTGAGACGGAGAGTGGACGAGTAAGACATCGACATCACCATTCTTTGCAGAAGCGATCGCTTTTCCGGTTCCCTGTGAGGTGATAAGGAGGTCAACGTTGTATTTTTCGAGATAATAATCCTGGGCCGCATCCAGAAGGCCGGTATCATACAGCGATGTTGTCGTCGCAATTTTCAGCTGGGTCGGTTCCTGCTTTTGTGTACTTACACATCCTGCTGCGCAAACGATGGCGATAAGAATGAGGAAAACACCAAACACACGTAGTACTTTTTTCATACGGATTTATGTATCTGGGGCATCCCCTAAAAATCAGTATGGTGTTAATTTAATCAATTAAGTTTATTTAACATAATGTTTCAAACAAATGTTATGATCATCTTTAAAGTTTAACCAGGTATTTTTGAGTATTGTTTGAAAAAAATATAATAAATATTCAATTTATTCCTGAAGAACGCAAAGCAGTAATTTTCGGGATGCAATCACTCTGAAAAATTGCATAGCGCATATTTTGATGAAAAATATGCAAAAAATATTTTAAAAAAAGAAAAAATATCCTCTTCACTCACTGAAAAGAGGTTAGTATATATAAATTATCCCGGTGAGATTCAGATAGACATTGATGTCCTCTCTGATTGTACCATCAGAGATCTTTTCCGGCACGGCGGTCAGTATCCGGCTCAAGAGTGCGCCGGTATCATACTGGACTTTGATGCCGGTCTGGCGTGCGGCTTTGTAGATCAAAAATATTTCCTGTGTGAGTTCGCTTCCTGCAGAAAGCGTGCAGACCAAGGTCGCCTCGAGTGAATAGATGTAGTCCAGAGCTTCTTTTGCGAGTCTGATATTATCGTTTGCCGCTTTCTCTATTAGACTGATGTTCGAGCGTGTGGTCTTGAGTTCATCAGCGATTTCTTGTTGAGTCATTCCCTCCTTTCGGAATTGGATCACCATCTTTTGGCGATCTGTTAACAACAGTCCGGGCATTATCTTACCTTTGCAACTGATGAGTATAAAATATCTTTGATTCCCCTATTTTTCAGAAAAAACTCAAGAAAGATGGAAAAACCTGCGCACGTTACTTCCCACCGTTATTGATCTGGAAATCGAAACGGGCCGCGGAGAACGGCTGAAATGTCATAAGAAGCCCGAATGTGTTTTCTCTCAAATAACTGAAATACCTAAAATCCTTGCGCGTATTGGAAAACCGGGTCCTATAATCGGTTAATTCTGTGTTAATATAAAAGTGTAACTATATTCATTTTGTAAATTAAAAATGCTATTTTCCAGCGATTTATGATACTTTGTAAAACTAACATTATTTTATATAAACTATAAGTATTTTACAATACTGCTAATTAATATACCCTTGTTTTAAGAAATTTACCTATACGAGGTTTACCAAGCATGGCTGATTTGAAGTATATTCAGAGCACTTGTCCGTATTGTGGTACCGGCTGCTCCTTCAACCTCGTTGTAAGTGACGGAAAAGTCGTGGGCATTTCCCCGTACACCCGTTCACCTGTCAACGAAGGAAAACTCTGTCCGAAAGGCATGTATGCCAACGAGTTCATCAACTCTCCCGACAGACTGACAACTCCCCAGATTCGCAAGGACGGCAAACTTGTGCCTGTTTCCTGGGATGAGGCAACGACGTTTATCGCAGAAAATCTGAAGAAATATAAACCATCCGAGCGGTGTGCTCTTTCGTCTGCCAGCGTGTCCAACGAAGATAACTACACCATGATGAAATTTGCCCGTGGTGTTTTGAAGACCAACCATCTTGATCACTGTGCACGTCTGTGTCACTCTTCCACAGTTGCCGGTCTTGCAGGCTCCTTTGGATCCGGTGCGATGACCAACAGTATTCCCGATATTGCCGAGTCTAAATGTATCTTCATCATCGGTTCCAACACCTTTGAGCAGCACCCTCTGATTGGACGCCGGGAATACATGGCAAAAGCAAATGGCGCCCGCTATATCTACGCCGACCCGAGACGTACGATCACCGCCAGTCAGGCAGACCTCTTTTTACAGTTCCACTCAGGATCCGATGTAGCTCTCCTTAACGGTCTGATGCATGACATCATCAAAAACAGATGGGAAGACAAAGAGTTCATCGAAAAACGCACCAAAGGCTATGAGGAACTCAAAGCCGTTGTCATGCAGGAGAAGTACAATCTTGAGAACGTAGCCAAAGTTACCGGTCTCAAACCTGAAGATATTCACACTGCAGCCGACTGGATCGCCAACTCCGGCGGATGTGCGTTGATCTACTCCATGGGTATTACTCAGCACACAGTCGGAGTCGACAACGTGCACGCAACGGCAAACCTTCAGATGCTTACCGGCAACCTCGGTAAACCAGGTACCGGCGTCAACCCGCTCCGCGGCCAGAACAATGTTCAGGGTGCCTGCGATATGGGCGCACTTCCGGTCAACTTCAGCGGTTACCAGAAGGTTACCGATCCGGAAGTACACAAGAAGTTCGCCGAGGCATGGGGCTTCCCCGAAGACATCGCCCCGACCCAGAACGGATACGAAGTCACCATCATGATGAACGTTCTCGTGAACAATCCCGGAGAACTCAAATGCATGTACATCATGGGTGAAAACCCGCTTATGTCCGACCCGGACTTAAACCACGTGAAGGAAGCATTCGAAAACATTGAGTTCCTCGTTGTTCAGGATATCTTCTACAATGAAACCTGCGACTATGCCGATGTCATCCTTCCGGCTGTCTGTTATGCAGAACGCGACGGAACGCAGACCAGCACCGAACGCCGTGTGATCCGCTGGAGAAAAGCTCAGGACGCACCCGGAGAAGCACTCGACGACTGGAAGATCATCTCCATGGTCGCGGCAAAGATGGGCTACGAAAAACAGTTTGCCTGGAAGTCTGCATCCGAGATCTTCGATGAAATGGCTACCCTTACTCCGCAGTATCATGGAATGAACTACGAGCGTCTCAACACGCCCGAAGGTCTCCACTGGCCATGCAAGACCCCGGAAGACCCCGGAACCCCGATCCTCCACAAAGAGAAGTTCCTTACTCCGGACGGACTTGGTGTCTTCTTCCCGGCAGAATGGAAAGCACCTGCTGAAGTTCCGGACGACGAATATCCGTTTGTGTTCACGACCGGACGCTGCCTGTTCCACTGGCACACCGGAACGATGACCCGCCGCAGTCCGACTCTCGACAAGGAAGTTCCGACCGGCTGGATCGAGATCAATGACGAGGATGCAAAAGCACTCAATATCAATGACGGCGAGATGGTTCACGCAACGACCCGCCGTGATACTATCTCTGTAACTGCCCGTGTCAGCCCTATGATTATGAAAGGGACGACTTTCATGCCGTTCCACTTCGCAGAATGTGCAGCAAACCTTCTTACCCACAATGCGCTTGATCCGGTCTGTAAGATTCCGGAGTACAAAGCATGTGCAATAAAAATTACCAAGATTGAGGAGGGCCAGTAAATGTCTGCCAAAGGTGATATGTTCTACGCATGGACCGCAGTCCCCGGCATCAAAGGAGAATGCGGCGCCGCCGTAACATCCATACTCAAATATCTGCTTGACAGCAAAATCGTCGACGGTGTCCTGACTGTTCAGAAAGGTCTTGATGTCTTCGATGCAGAACCGGTTGTCATTACCGACTCTGCAGACCTTGCAAAGACTGCCGGTTCCCTTCACTGCGGAACGCTGCTTCTGCCAAAGCTCATCAAGAAGTACCTGAACGGTGCAAAAGACATGAAGCTCGCCGTTACCTGTAAAGGCTGCGACGCAAAGGCAATGTACGAACTTGCAAAGCGTAACCAGATCAATCTCGACAACATCATCATGATCGGTCTGAACTGCGGCGGATCCGTCTCCCCGATTGTTGCCCGCAACATGATTGCATCGAAGTACGGCATCAACCCGAATGATGTAGTGAAAGAGGAGATCGACAAGGGACAGTTCATTGTCATGACCAAAGACGGTCAGCACAAAGGCATCTCGATCGACGAACTCGAAGAAGAAGGTCTCGGCCGCAGAACAAACTGTCAGCGCTGCGAAACCAAGATTCCCCGTCAGTGCGATGTCGTATGCGGGAACTGGGGAGTTATCGGAGACAAAGCCGGCAAAGCAACCTTTGTTGAGATCTGCTCCGAGAAAGGTGCAATGGTCTTTGACGGCGCCGTAAAGGCGGGCGTTCTTGAAACCTGCGCACCTGAAGCGAAGGGTCTTGAGATCCGCGGGAAGATCGAAAATGTCATGATCAAAATGGGTAAAAAGAATCAGGCGAAGCAGTTTGCTGCGATCGGTGAAGGCACCGGCGGCCGTCTTACCTATATCATGGCTGAAACCAGCCGCTGCATCAAATGTTACGGTTGTATCGAGAGCTGCCCGATCTGTTACTGTGTTGAGTGTTCAACCAAGAAACCGTACCTGGTCCCGCCGGGAAGACTTCCGCCGGACTTCATGTTCCAGCTGATCAGATTCGCCCATATTGCTGATTCCTGTGTGAACTGCGGTCAGTGTACCGATGTCTGCCCGATGAATATTCCGAACTCGCTCTTCATGCACGCTCAGCAGGTCGAACTTGAGAAGATGTTCGGTCACAAGCCGGGTATGGACATGGAGCTTCCGGTCCTTGCCTACGCTGAAGAACTCGACGAACGTGCCCGTCTGAACGCAACCGGCTCGGATATGATCTTCGAGAACGTGTTCAAAGAGTAAATTTCCCCGTCTACAATACTTTGGATTAAAACCTTACAGAGGCAAACAGAAGGGATCTACACCATCCCTTCCGACCCGCCAATCGTTGATTTCTTTTTGAGATAATAATATAGTGCATCTTTTTGATCTGACTTTTTTTGCATAACTATAATTTGCACATATAATGTAACCGTTTGAAAAAGGAAAGATCCCATTCGATCGTATCCCCTCGGCGTGATCCATCATAAGCAGTCGAACCGACATTTTACAGATCAGCATCGTTATGGTGGCTATCTGTCCAATTTGTAATTAATATTAATTTAACTTTAACTGAATAATAAATTAATTTATTTATGTTATTGCGAGCGAATAATGATACCGATAGGCAAAAATAATGACTTTTGATACTCCGCATTCCGATGTAATGAGTTTTGGATCCTGTAAAAACAGGGAGGGATACACTTGACGATCAATACCCTGTATCCTAAATTCTCAAGGAGAAAAGAAAACGACACGATGATGATTATGGAGCAGCGTCTTCTCACGTAGGTGTCGCAACTCATTCTTGACACCTCACGATGTGCCAGCTGTGGTATATGTGTTGAATCCTGCCCGAAAGAGGTAATCGTTTTACAGCATCCTGGTGTTCTGAAAGGAGAGAGTGCGATTTCTGTTGATCCGACGGCCTGCTCATACTGCGGCATCTGTTCGATCCTCTGCCCGCTTAAAGCTCTGAAGGTCACCGTTAACGGGGAGGAGACCCTCCCGATCATCAATAACGAAGGTTTTCCCGAGTATGATTATACCGCCCGGATCGATGAGAACAAATGCACCCGGTGCACTGTCTGCAGTGAAGCGTGCCCGGAAAATGCGATCGTTCGCAATGTCCAGGTCTTTGAAGGTCAGGATCCGGCCGGGGCAAAACGTCAGTCTGCTCTGACGGCGAATATTACGATGGTCATCTGCCTGCACAAGTGTACGGTCTGCGGAGTTTGCGCCTCACTTTGTCCGGCCCTTACCATCAAGCACCGTCTGTTCGATCCGGAGAAGATGTCTTTTGGTCCAACAGGCTGTCCTGCGGAAAAAAGCGGGATCAAATGCGATAGTCAGTCGGGAGAGATCAAGTGGGAAAAAAATCCCTTTGTGATGCCTGCGGTGTCTGCGTTGCCGCATGTCCTGAGAAGGCGATCCTTGAAGTTAACCGTAAGCTGACAAAAGATCCGGTCCTGCCGGGAAAAGTCACGATCAACAAAGACAAGTGCGTGGCATGCCGCTGGTGTGATGAGATCTGTCCCTCCAACGCCGTTGTCGTTACCAAGTTCTTCGAAGGAGAGATCATCGTGGATACGGCAAAGTGTCAGGAGGGCTGTACTGCCTGTGTGGATGTCTGTCCGTGCCGTGCATTCTATGTTCCTGCTCCAAAGACGGATAAGGGAAAGAAAAAGGGGAAGGGCAAGATCTCCAAAATGCCCAATGTTGCCGTGAATCAGGATCTCTGTATTCTCTGCGGTGCCTGCGTGTATGCCTGTCCGGGTGAACAGGCTCTCACGATCCAAAGGAAGGGCATCCATGTGAAGGGCGTGGAGACGGATATGTTCAAAACAATCGCGGCTAAACTCTGCACTCCGAGAACATCGGAAGGTGCGAAGAAGTCAGGAGATGCGGCTCCGGCTGGTGAATGAAGGAAAGAATTCCCGAATTCTCCCGCCCCGACTCCATCATTCCCCCTCAATTTTACAGGGAACTCATTCCACTGTTTTTGTGAAAAAGAAATGGTTTTCAGATTTTCCATGAGATATGCGCATACTTCCCCTCTTCCGGGAAGACGAGACTGCCGTTTGCTCCCTGCACGAGCACCGAATCCAGATATCCGCTGATGATTTCTTTCTGCCATTCTTCGTGTGCATCCATCCGGTCAGCGTAGTCATCGGCCGCGGCTCTCAGATCCGGATATCCCCGTTCGTCTCTCATAGGATAGACGGCGATATCTGCATAGATTCCCATCTGATACAGACAGTTCCAGACCACGTCCGCCTTCGGTTTTGGCCAGTACTTTTCCCCGTGCAGACTTTCCCAGAGTCTTGTGTAGGTCACATCCCAGGCGGTGTCATTCATGAACCAGAATATATGGACCCCTTTTTCTGCCGCCTGATGCATCTTTGCCAGTGCATCTTTCAGATTCGGCACGCTCAGTGCAAACGAGGAGATAACATAATCATACGTGCCGAGATTTTCCGGATCCACATCTTCCCAAACCGCCGGGATCACGCCGATATCCGCCTCCACCTGTAAATATCTCCGGTATTCGTCCATCGCCTGCTTCATCGGCTTTGATGGTTCGACCACGGTTACCCGGCATCCTTCTTTGGCTAAAGGCACGGCAAGCGTTCCAGGTCCCGCTCCGATATCCAGAACCGACGCGCCGGGAGGAATTCCGAGAGCCGCAAGCTGGTCGTTTACTCTGGCCATTGCGCCGTTTTTCAGATTCTGCACCATTTTGTCAACGATTATCTGGCTCGAAAAAAATTCGGCACTGGATTTGTACTTCGCTGTGTTTCGCTGATTATTGGTGATTTCCTGCCATTCGATGTTCGCGTCGTTCATGTTTCTCCTAACAAATATCTGGAAAGCGGGAATGTTTATGCTTTTCCCCTTCAGAATTGTAATACTTATTTTAAAAACGATAATATTTAAAGTGCGTCTATTTTTAAAACTAACATATTAATAGAGTCAATACCCAGAAAAGAGTAGTTACTATGCATACGAAAAAGTACTTTGCAGCTGCCGGGGTCCTCCTCCTCACGCTTTTCATTGTTTTTTCCAGCGGGTGCATCGCATCGTCACAGACCTATCTGAATGCCGTGCTGAAAATCGCTACGCCGAACGAGATCACCGAAGCCTCGTACTTCGGGAACTACAATTTTGCCCAGATGACGCGCGTCGCCACGCCTCCTCTGATTCAGGTCGATGAGAACGGGGACTATGTCGGGGCAGTTGCCAAGTCATGGACCGTTTCTTCCGATGGAAAAATCTGGAAGTTTACGCAGGATCCGAATTATCAGTGGAGCGACGGAACGGCGCTTACTGCCGATGATGTCAAATTCTCCCTCGAGTACGCCGCTGAAAAGATCGCCGTAACCCCGTCGTGGATAAAGAATGCCACGATCACGACCAGTGGAAATGTTGTAACCATCAGTCTTGCCGATCCGGTGTATCGTCTCTGCGGCGATCTTGTTGCGATCAACATCGTTCCAAAGCATATCTGGGAATCGATAGATAATCCCGAAGAGTACATCAATGCAGGACCCTACGTCGGCTCGGCCGCATACCACGTAAAATCGGTCGATATCAACTCGGCGACCCTCGTCCTTGCGGTAAACCCCAAGTGGAAAGGAGATGCTCCGTACTATGGAACCGTCGAGCTCCACTGGTTTGCGACCGAAGATGCTGCGATTCTCGCCATGCTTGGCGGTGAATGCGACACCTACTGGAAGTACGGCGCCTCGTTCCCCACATCATCCGTTGCCCTTCTGAACTCCTCGGAGAAATTCACCACCGTCGAGACTCCGTCCTTAAAGATGACATATGTTGGATTCAATACGATCTCTTCCGATGTCGGAAGCGATCTTGCATTCCGCAAAGCGATCGCCTACGCACTGAACTATGACGAACTCGTCGAGATCGGCGCCTCGGGATATGCTCTTTCGGCAAACTCGGGCTTCATTCCAAACGGTGTTCCGTATTATAAGAATACCGCGGCCAACATCTACAATCTCGCAACCGCCAAATTGATGCTCGATGCGGCAGGTTACAAAGATGTGAACGGCGACGGGATTCGCGAGGACACAAACGGCAGCGCGCTTACGGTCACTCTTCTGACCCGTGACAAAGTCGCAGGAGAACTCATCAAAGAGTACCTCGAAAAGGCAGGGCTGAAAGTTGAGTATAAATTCGCCTCCGATCTGAACGCCTGGATCGAATTAAAGGATGCCCATGCATACGACATCACCTACAACGGGATCACCGCCAAAGGCATGATGATGGATTCCGGCTGGGCGACCGGATACTTTGCCTCGAATACCGTGGGTGCCGGCAAACTCCAGAACGTGGACGACCCGGTATTCCTTGAACTCTGCGCGAAAATTGCGACAACTCCGGACGGAGATGAACTCAAAGCTCTGATCTCCGATCTTCAGGATTATTATGCAGACAACATGCCGGGTATCGCCCTCTACTGGTGTACGGATGTGACGCCGATCAACACGAAGATCGACGGCTGGTACATCTCCAAGGCAACGGGAATTCTGAACGAGATCAATCTCCTCTCGATTCATCCGATTAATTAATCTCCCTTTTTTTTACTTTTGTGACAAATAGTATACATACTTCAAAATACGTATGAATAAAGTCCTGGCCAGAAAACTCGTCCGCTATGCCGTATCCCTGCTGATAGTTGTCCTGCTCGTGTTTCTTCTTCCCCGCTGCATGCCCGGCGATCCGGTTCAGTGTCTTGTGGGAGAGGACGTGTATCTGACCCAGGAGATCCTCGATTCGGTTACAGTCAAACTTGGTCTTGACCGCCCGCTTTTCGAGCAGTTCCAGATTTATATCGGGGACCTTTTAACGGGGAATCTGGGATATTCCTACACGCGTCACCAGAATGTGGCGGATCTGATCTGGGACCGGCTCCCTTGGACGCTTCTTCTCACCGGCGTGTCTATGCTGATCGGCTATGCGTTTGGGATCATCGCCGGTACCTGGGCGGGATGGATGACCGAGAGGAAGGGTGCGAAGGTCCTGACCGCGGCCGGGGTTGTGATATCCTGTATTCCTCCCTATCTTCTGGGGCTGATCTTCTTCTCGGTGTTCGTGTACCAGCTCGGCTGGTTCCCGTACAAGGGATTTTACGAGACTCACGATCTTTTCAGCGTAGCATATCATATGGCGCTTCCCGTTTTGACTCTCGCATTGTTCGTGTTTGCCAGAAACATGATCATTATGCGGGGATCGGTTCTGACGGAAAAGAACCAGCTGTATCCCCAGTTTGCAAAAAGTCTCGGTATTCCTCGAAGAAAGATCATCTACGGTCATGTGATGAAGAATGCGATCCTGCCGATCCTTACCCATTTTGCGATCGACTTCGGCTTCATTTTATCCGGCGCGCTTTTTATCGAGATCATCTTCTCCCTCAACGGTCTAGGCCGAGTCATGTACACTGCGGTCCTGAATCTGGATTATCCGGTGCTCTCCGGACTGTTTCTGGTGATCGCGATCATGGCGATCTGTGCGAATCTGGTTGCCGACATTCTCTACGGGATCATCGATCCGCGGGTGAAACGGGGTGATGATCAGTGAAGTTCGACCGGCGGTATATCCTTCCGAGTCTTCTGATCCTGATATTCTTGATTGTTGCGGTGTTTCCTGGTATGTTTGCCCCGTATTCGATCAGCGACCGAACTGCGACCTATCAGGCACCGAGCGCCGAGCATCTTCTCGGGACCGACAATATGGGAAAGGATATCTTCTCCCTCCTGATCTATGCAGCCAGATGGACGCTGATGATCGGGTTCGCCTCCGGTCTTCTTGCCGTGTGCGTGGGAACCGAGTTCGGTCTTCTCGCCGGCTGGAGAAGAGGAGCTTTGGATGAGTTTCTGATGGGAACGACGGATATCGTTCTGATTCTTCCAAAGATTCCTCTGGTAATTATTCTTGCCGCATATCTGGGCCCAAGTCCGTGGGTTCTGATCTTCGTTCTGGGACTTTTGTCCTGGGAGTCGATCGCCCGCGTTGTGCGTTCGAAAGTTATTCAGATCCGGTCGTCCGAGTATATTCTCGCCGCCCGCTGTCTGGGATTTTCGGATTGCCGGATCATGTTCAAAGAAATCTTACCCGTGGTTTTTCCGGTTATCGTCCCGAAGTTCGTTCTGGTCACGGCAGCTCCCATGATCTCGGAGGCATCTCTCGCGTTTCTTGGGCTTTCCGATCCCCAGACGGTTTCGTGGGGGGGCATGATCTCGGACGCCTTTACCTACAGCGGGTTCCTTCGCGGCATGTGGTAATGGTGGCTCCCTCCGGCACTCTGCATTATTCTCGGGGTTCTGGCGATCACCAGTCTTGCCTTCATCCATGAACGCGGTGTTCGCGAGGTGATGCAGTTATGAAAAACATGCTCGAGATTAGTGACCTGTCCGTCTCGTTTCCGGGACCGAGGTTCTCAGCCGGGTCTCCTATCAGGGGCAGGATCTTCTGCATCTCTCCGAAAGCGAGATGGATCAGATCAGAGGTCAGGAGATCGGAATGGTGTTTCAGAGCCCGGAGAGAGCTCTCAATCCGGTGATGAAGATTGGAAAACAGCTGATCTCACCGCAGGTGATGCATGGGCTCTGTTCGGAAAAGGATGCGGAGCTTCGGGCGAAGGGGGTCCTGCAGAGTCTTGGTCTGGACGCTGATAGGGTCATGTCCTCTTATCCCTGGATGTGTTCGGGAGGGATGTGTCAGCGGATCGTGTTTGCCGCCGTCTCTCTTCTTCATACGAATCTGGTGATCGCCGATGAGCCGACCAAAGGACTTGACGCCGCCAATGTCACGGATCTTGAAGCGATGCTTTCCACGGTCACTGCCGGAAAAAGCACCGGTCTGCTTTTGATCACGCATGATATGGATGTGGCTTCCCGCCTTTCGAACCGTATTGCCGTCATGTACTGCGGCATGATCGTCGAAGAGGGGGAAACTAGATCCGTTTTATCATCACCGAAGCATCCGTACACCCGCGGTCTTCTCGGCAGTCTTCCAAAGAACGGGTTCGTGCCGATCCCGGGAATCTCTCCCGCACTCAGTGATCTGCCGAATGGCTGCGTCTTCCATCCGCGTTGTGCGTTTGCTGACGAAAAGTGCAGAACGGATATTCCCGATCTGGCAGACGGAGTGAGATGTCGCCGATGCTGATTTTAGAAGCCGAGCATATTTCAAAATCATACGGGAAGTTTGCGGCATTAAACGATTTCTCTTTGGAGATCGCCGCCGGCGAGACCGTAGGGCTTACCGGTCTGTCCGGATCCGGAAAAAGTACCTGTGCCAGAATCCTTGCAGGGCTCGAACGTCCAAATACCGGCGTCGTCCGCTATGCCGGAAAAGAACTGACCGGCCCCAACCCCATGATCCAGATGATCTTTCAGGATCCGGCCGGGTCCTTCAACCCGGTTCGAACGATCTATCAGTCGTTATCTGCCGTGCTGAGTCTGCAGGGTGTACCAAAACCCGAGCACCGCGATGTTCTCTCGGACCATTTCCAGAATGCCGGTCTGCAGACCGATATCTTATCCCGCTATCCCGACCAGATCTCCGGCGGTCAGGCTCAGAGGGTCGCGATCGTCCGGGGCATGCTCGTTTGCCCGAAGGTGATGATTCTGGACGATCCGACCTCGGCGCTCGATGTCTCGGTCCAGGCCCAGATCCTTCATCTGCTCAAAGATATCCAGAAGGAAAACGGCATGTCCTACGTGTTTATTTCGCACGATCCGTCGGTCGTCGAGTTCATGGCGGACCGGGTGATCCGCCTGTGATGATATTTTAGCCAAGTTTTGATGGGCAGATTGATATTTCGTACTGCCGATTCTATTACTACTACCATGTCCGGGACCGTTTATCTGCATAAGGTCATGCTGAAACATTTTAACGACACCTCGTATCTTGCCGACCTGCCGGTTGTGCGGAATCTTGAGCATATGGGCGAGCTGTCGTTCGAGTCTCCGGTGACGTTTTTTGTCGGAGAAAACGGCTCGGGAAAATCAACGCTGCTGGAGGCCATCGCCATTTCAGCAGGATTCAATGCGGATGGCGGCTCACGAAACTTTTCGTTTGCCACGAAATCTACCGAGTCGAATCTGCATTCATATCTGACGCTCTCCCGCAGAGGCCGGGAGAAGGACGGATTTTTTTTATCGGGCAGAGAGTTTTTACAATGTGGCTTCAACGGTGACGGATCTGCAGCTCAATCTCGACGGGTACGGCGGGAAATCCCTTCATGATCAGTCTCACGGCGAAAGTCTGCTGGCATTAGTGCAGAACCGGTTTCGAGGGAACGGCCTGTATATTCTGGATGAACCGGAATCTGCCCTTTCTCCCATGCGGCAGATGACGCTGATGCTGGAGATCAAACGGCTTGTCGAAGAGGAGCATTCCCAGTTTCTGATTGCGACCCACTCGCCGATCATGATAACGTATCCCGATGCTGATATTTTCGAGATAACACCGGAGGCTATTTTGAAAACGACATACGACAAGACCGAATCATACCAAATTACCAAACACTTTCTGGATGATCCGAAACATATGCTCGATGCTCTGTTCGAGGATTAAAAAAAGAAAAAGGTCAGCGCTCTTCTCTGACCATTTTTATACACTTTTTCGGGCATTCGTTGGAACAAATACCGCAGCCTTTGCAGTAAACGAGATCGATCTCGAGCGTGTCCGGATCGATGACCGCGTCCGGGCAGAACATCGCACAGATTCCGCAGTGGTTGCAGGTTTCCCGGTCCACGACCGGACGGAACGTTCTCCACGTCCCGGTAAGACCGGCTCCCCCTTCATGGGGAACGCTGATCGTCATTTTCGGCATTCTGCTCATACGATGACCTCCTCAAAAGCAGCTTTTGCAGCTGCAGTGTTTCTTGGATCGGCAAATGTTTCGGTGATAGCCTTCACTCCCGATTCTCGGGTGAAGAGGCCGAGTTTTGCAAGAGCTCCGATTACCGGCGTGTTCACGATCGGACTTCCGGCGACCACGAGGTTTTCGCGAAGTGCGATCCCGGTAAGATCCGCTTTGTAGACCTTGAAGCCTGCCGGGAAGTCAACATCGTCGTGCGTGTTGATGATGATCGACCCTCCTTCTTTCAGGCCGTCCAGGACATTTACTGTGTCCATCACAGTCGGGTCAAGGATGACGATCATATCGGGTTTGTTGATCTGGGAGTAAATTCTCACCGGCGCATCGTCGATTCGAACGAACGAAACGATCGGAGCACCGCGGCGTTCAGCACCGTAGAACGGGCATGCCGTCGCGAATTTGCCGTCTTTCACGGCGGCGGTGGCCATCATTCTGGCCGCCGTTACGCCGCCCTGGCCGCCGCGTGAGTGAATACGAATCTCGTACATTTACTGCTCCTCCTGCGGGATACCGAACCAGAACTCCGTCCCCATCTTGCGGCTGCGGACGAACTCCGCCATATCCTCATAGGTAACCTCCTGGCCGCCGAGACCGGCGATGACGCTCGCGATTTTCGCATCAGGATATCTTGCCTGGATCTCTCCGGCAACAACGCCGCCGAAGCCGAACGAGTAGTCACGGTCGATCACGACGAGGTCTTTTCCTTTGATGTTCATATCAAGCGGGAACGGTCTGAACCAGCGGATCCGCATGACTCCGGCTTTGACTCCCTCTTTTCTCAGGAGATCGGCGGCGACCTCGGCCTCTTTTCCGAGCGTTCCCATGGCGATAATGATAACGTCCGCATCATCGCAGAAGTATTCCTCGACCGGTGCATAGCTTCTGCCGAAGCGTTTTGCAAACTCGGCCTCGGTTTCGTTGATGACCGTGCGTGATGCACGCATGCATTTTTCCATGTCGAATCTGAACTGGTAGTGGACGTTTGCCGGGCTCATAGCTCCATAGCCTTTCGGATCGTTGACGTCGATCTTATGCGGGAGTTCCAGCGGCGGGATGAAGTCTCCCGGCTCGGTCATCTCGAACGGCTGCATGATGTGTGAAAGCAGGAATCCGTCCATGTCGATCATGACCGGCAGAAGAACGCGGTTGTCTTCTGCGATCCTGAATGCCATCAAGGTCGCGTCGTATGCTTCCTGCACGGTTGAGACGTAGACCTGAAGCCAGCCGGTATCTCTCTGCGAGAGGGCATCCGTATGCTCCGCCCAGATGTTCCATCCAGGAGCGAGTGTTCGGTTTACCTGCCCCATCACGATCGGCAGGCGTGCGCCTGCTGCCCAGTGGAGCATCTCATGCATATAGAGAAGACCGTGCGAGCTTGTCGCGGTAAATACTCTGACGCCTGTAATGGAAGCGCCGATACAGGCTGTCATTGCGGAATGTTCCGACTCGACCGGGATGTAGCGTGCTTTGAGGTCGCCGGACTCGACGTAGTCGGCGATGCTTTCGATGATCTCGGTCTGGGGGGTGATTGGGTATGCGGCAACGACGAGCGGCTTTGCCATTTTTACGGCTGAAGCGACGGCTTTGTTACCGGTGGACATTACAAGTTCGCTCATTCTGTATCCTCCGATTGTGCGGCTTCGAGAGCAATTTTCTTCAGGTTTTTGTCGACGTTTGCCTGAATGATCGCTGCGGTCTTTTCATCGACTTTTCTGAATCGTCCCTGGGCTTTGAGGTACTCGCCAACTGGTGCCGGCCGTTTCATGGCGGCGCGTGAAGGGGCACTGACGGTGAATTTGTCGTACTCTTTTTCCCAGAGGACCCATACACCGGATTTGACTGCCATCTTTCCGATCTCGACGGTCTTTTCCGAGGGGATTCTCCAGCCCGGCGGGCAGGGTGCAAGGATGTGGATGAACTTCGGTCCAGGGATCGAAAGGGCTTTTTTCACTTTGTTGTAGATGTCGGCGGGGTACGAGGAACAGGCCGTTGCCTGATAGGGAAGGTTGTGTGCCTCGACGATTCTGTCAAGATCTTTCTTGTTGACGGTTTTTCCGTTCGGGGTAGTTGTGGTTATTGCTCCTAGCGGGGTCGCGCCGGATCTCTGCATGCCGGTGTTTCCGTATGCTTCGTTGTCGTAACAGATATATAGGAAGTCTTCGCCGCGTTCCAGGGCTCCGGACAGTGCCTGGATACCGATGTCGGCGGTTCCTCCGTCGCCTGCGTAGACGATGACGTTGGTTTTTTCGCCTTTTGCGCGGAGAGCTTCGCTCATACCGGAGGCACAGGCCGCGGCGGCCGCAAATGCGATGTTATAGACGGGCACCGTGTGAAGCATGTAGGGGTAGACCCCCTGGATCACACTGTTGCAGCAGGCAGGTATCACGAGGATCGTATCTTTGCCTGCAGCCTTGAGGATATAGCGGAGTGCAAGTAACGAGCCGCATCCAGCACAGGTGGATGGACACTTTAAGAGCATCTCTTCTTTGGGAATTTCCGTCATAGGTGCTTCATATATTTGTCACGATTTATAATGAGGTTTACTAATCGAAGCGACGCTTCGATAAGTGAACCGCTGAACAAATCTCGTCAGAGATTTGTGATTGAGATTTCCTTCTTGATATGATGGTGCCAACCGAATCGGCAGGTATTCAACGGAGAATAGAAGCGGCTGTTTGATCGTCGGCGTGCGGAATTTTGGCTTGGGAGAATGAACAGAAATGTTGGGACTGAGCTCATGGAATTTGATTTCGTATTCTGCATTGACCAACCGCGAATATGCAATTAAATAAGCTCATGGGTTGACACCCGCTCGGTCCTGTCTCGAAGCGGATCGAGATTAACGTCGTGTATATTACTAAATGAAAAAAAAGATGAAGATTTAGGTGTTCAGCGTTCCAATTGCTCTACAGCCATTATAGTTTATGTATTCCCCCCCTCCAAAACCTCCGATAGCACCCGTACTGGTCACATTCATGTTGAGATAGAGACTCGTCCCATCGTTATATAACGCTCCTCTCTCAACTGGTATTACGTCTGACTTAAATATACGTACACTGCCTGAACCTAAGTCAGTATTGTCAATGGTAAGTACTCTGCTGGTATCTATTTTCACAAAGGTATCGAACATGTGAGTAGGAATATTATATAGGGAATTAAAATCGAGAATTTCTAACAACCTGAGAATTTCTAACAACCTTTTTTTTCGACAGAAAGTACTTTCTTTTCGTACGTTGAGTAGTATGTATGGGGACTTTCAGCAGCTTTGGTCTCAACCAGGCATATCACGAACGTTATGAAAAACTTGG
>NIZU01000068.1 GCA_003315675.1 Methanocorpusculum sp. MCE | reverse complement strand
GTGAAGGTAACAACGCTGCAAAGAGTACGAGTGAAAAATATGCTGGCTGCATTTTGTTATAATATCTATCAGGTGAAAACGATTCAAAACAGAGTGTAAATAAAAAAAAACGTCAAGGAATAATGGGTATTTTTCTTTTTTTGGGGGGGCGTGAGGGGGTAGGGATGTAGCCAATCTTCCTTAAATCATGATTCGCGTTAAAAAAATGGGTTGGTAGATATTCTCAAGAATATTTATCTTCTGTATTGGGCCGAATTGTGCTGATTTTTTGTCCGTATGGATATATGTAGGATTTGCCTCCTGAATATGATTCATCTCTTCAATGAGTTGTAATAACTCTCGTTTACCGAAATAGAGCTGCACACTCTTAAATGAATCAGATACTGTGACATGTGGAATCAAACGCGGAGCGGTTGTCATGATAATTTCAGTTGGTTGAGAGTATTTTATGAGGATTTTTCCTAGCACATAAACCGATATTGCTGGTGAATCACCAACATTTTTGAGGTTTACAAAAATACGTATACCTTCACTGGATTCTCTATTATATTCAATGGAGCCCGCACTACCATTTGCCTCCAAATCTGGAAAAATACATGGCTGTTTTCCCAGTTCAAAAGATGAGCGGGATGTTTTTTGTATTTTCCAGGTAAAATAAACATATATCAAAGTCGCAATCAGCAGGAAAATGGATCCAACTGCTGTAATCAGTGGGGAGTAGGGGATCAAGAAATCTAAACACCTGTATTATTCCCAAAAAAATGAATATTCCTCAATAAATATGTCGACCGTAAATCCATACTGCTGGAAGTTTCCATTACATACATGATAATGTAGTCCTGCTATTTTTCTCCATGATTTTCGTGACAATGTTATACTCCCCCTAAATGAGTAAATAATAGAATATAGTCTTCGACGCGATATGGAGATATGGATATTTTTAATTATATTTGGAGAATAAATTTAATCAATACACCTCCTCCCTCATGAAATAATCGGATATCACACCGGGGGCTGCTCCGCGCTGAAGTCGCAGCTCCGCACCCCAAAATAAATCTGAAAAGAGCAAGACGACCCAAGAAAAATGCGATTCGCGAAGATTGGGGGAGGCGTGCCAGCCAAAGGCTTGCGTGCCGCCTCAAACGGGCTTTACACGTTTGGGCTTATTCGCGGTTCAATAATCTGAGGTATCCACACTCATCCTAACTCCATCCATCCGCCCCTGTCCCCCTTTTCGTGCATTTCGTTGATTTTCGATAGTTTCGTGTGGGGGGCGGGGGAGGGTATGATATACATGCCCCCATCTCTCATCTTTTTGATTTTCGTGTTTTTGTGTTTTATTTTCGTGAATTTCGTGTGATGGATTGTACCCCCAAAGAATACCGTACACGAAGCCAAAGTACAACCAATAAAAGTTTAACAAAGGAAAAACAGGGTAGCTCCCGTGAATCAACACATTCACTATCTCTTTCCTTCCCCATACCCTATTCTTTCATAATTCCTCATGCCCAATATATACCCGCGTGAGAGGGAGCACACGGCTGACGGTGGTCAATTCGAGACCGCTGAGGAAAGTCCTCCCACCGCTCAGGTACACAGCCGTACGCAAGTACGGGTGGCGAGAGTCACAGCTCTGGAACAGAAACGACACGTCCTCTTCTGAGCAATGAAACTGCAGGTGAAGCTGTTGAGCGTCGAGGCTGAGGGACCGATGGAACGGCGAATCTCTGTGGGTGCAAGTTGGAACAGGGTCGATACCGGTGCCTGACCCAATGATCCGGGTACAACGCTAAGCCGAATGCCGTAAAAACAGGAGGAGGCTTATCACTCCGACTCACGCATCTTATTCTTTTGGTCCATTTCCGGTATCACTAAATAGCTTCGGCGCCGATTAGAGATTGATTAAACATGGGAGGGAATTTTGAGTGCACTCAGTGCGGACTCTGCTGCCTTGGGATCGGCGAGGTCGTCAGAATGGATAAACAGCTTTCAGAGTATGGGTTTGTCGTAAAAAACGAAGTGGTCCGCGAGATGCGTCAGGTTCTCATCACGCCCGAATACCGGGAACTGTTTGATAACGATCACTCGGTCCAGGAGCAAAACCGTTCGGCCTGCTTCTTTCTCCGGCGAAAACCGGATGGAAAATACGTATGTACCATCCACCCGTACCGGCTCTTCATCTGTAAAGACTACCACTGCTGCGCTGCCCGGATCTGGAAAGGCGGCGAGGAACAAGGCCGGGTCAAAGGCCGCGTCTCGCTCGTCACGAAAGACGAGGAACTCCAAGGGATATGGCGGGAAAAAGTCCAGAAACATCCCGATCCGTCCCGCGAATACATCGAGTCCGTGATGGTGGAACACGGCTATTCTATTCTGTTCTATGACGGTGAATGAGATCCCGATAAAAGACGGCGTTCTTGTCTGCACCGACGGACGGACCGTCACTCCTGAAAAATGCCGGATGTGCATGCATTCCCGCTACGTCGTGATTGACGGAAAACAGGAAAAATCCCCGGCTCTCGCCTTTTGTCAGGTAGAACGGGTCACCACAGTGCCCGACATTCCCCGCTCGACGGCGGTCGGCTGTGCGGAAAAACGTGGAGACGGATTCCACAACGTCTCGAATATCTTTTCCTGAATCTAGGACCCGGCAGGCTTCACGCCGGTGATCCGTTCGATCTCGGCGCATGCTTTATTCAGATCGTCCATATAACAGCCGACCGACTCCTTGAACCCTGCATAGCCGTACACCGACTTCAGAGCGAACCCAAGTGCCCGGTCGCCGTCCTCCTCGGCGATCCTTCTCAGGAAGTAGACGATCATCTGGTCCACGCCGGACTGCTTGAAGATCCTGCCGTACCGCATATGGATATACATCGAGAAAAATACCTTGATCGCTTCCGGGCTCTGTTCGATGATCCCGGCCAGCTTTTCTGCAGCCTTGTTCGGTGCGATCTCTTCCCGATACACCAGTCTTGATACGAGATAGATCTTCTCGAGATCCTCCTCGTTCCACACAAAATCCTCAGCAGCCATTAATATCTATGTAGTGGGCTCTGCCCGATATATCTTTTGACTCTCAATTCGATATCCCTAAGTATTTCCGGGTGAGATGTGTATTCAATGCAGACCCTGCTATCCGCTCCCTTCAAAGCTGTCCTTTTCGATATGGACAATACGCTTTTCGATTTCGTGGAGGCAATGAAAAAGGGCTGCGATGCGGCCGCTGCTTCGGTCGGGGAAGGGACCGGGGACGAGCTGCTGAGCTATTATCTGCGGTGGAAGTATCATTTCGAGGACCACACGAATCTCCAGGATTTCATGATGGCCCACAACCGCTTTTCGGTGGAAAAATACTTCAAGGCGGTCGGCGCGTTCGACGAGGCAAAGATGAACTGCCTGACGGCATACCCGGGAATCGAAGGTGTCCTGACCGGTCTGCGGAATGCGGGATACAGTCTCGGGGTCGTGACGGATGCGTTCTCCTACGCGGCCGAACTGCGTCTCGAACATCTGGGTCTGAAGTCCTACTTCGATGTGGTCGTCGGATACGACACAACCGGCTACAAAAAACCGCATCACGCTCCGTTCGAATGCGCCCTCGATCTTCTTGGACTCGCGCCGCACGAGGCTGCCTATGTCGGCGACTCGATCCGGCGTGACATCGAACCGGTCATATCTCTCGGCATGACGGCTGTATATGCGAAGTACGGGGACCGAAACTTTTTCGATCATCCCTCCCTTGCCTGCCCGCAGAAAGTACTCGTAGCGGACACGCCGGCTGATATTCTGCGGCTTTTACGACCATAAATATAGTAATGCTTCATTGCCAATATGATAAAAACACATGATGCTTGATACAGATTTTTTAGCACGTATCGCTCCTTATATTGAACCCCTCACGGCCGAGGAACGTGCCGAATATATTGCGGAAGGCGAGGTGTCGGTAAAGATCCGGGAGAGGGAAGGGATTTCCCCGAAGGATTATCTCCAGCTGGTGGAAAATATCTGCCTCTATCTTGGTAAGACGACCGGCGAAGGCTTCGAGTCGAATTATCAGAAGATCCCGCTTGAAAACGGCAAGACTCTGCTCGTTATCCAGCTGCCGGGCGGCGGCAATCTGAATGTGTTTCTGACCCCCGAGGGAAAAATGATTCTCGATACCGGTTACGGCTGCTATTATAATGACTGCGAGCGAATGCTTCGTGCCGTTGGCGCCGGGGATTTTTCCGATGTGAAGTTCGTGGTCTGTACGCACGGCGATGCGGATCACTGCGGGGCGTCGGGGTATTTCCCGGTTACGCCGGTGATGCATCCGGTGACAAAAGCTCTTCTCGAGAGCGGAACCCGCGGCTATGCATCGCCGAACGGCCGCGAGATCTTAGAGAAGTTCTATACGACGACCATCAACACCTACTCCCGCATGAACGTGCCGGAAACGGTTGAGTACTGTAAGACTGAGCAGGTTGGCAAACGCGGGCTTTTTCCGGTCATCGATTCGTTTTCGTTTGCGGATATGCAGTTCGATGTGTGGGCAAGTCTCGGGGGCCACATTGCGGGTCAGATCTTTTTGTATGAGCCACGCGAGGGACTGTTTTTCACAAGCGACGCGCTGCTGAACTTTGCCACACTCTCCAAGGCGCGTGCGGATTACAGTTCGATCGCCGATTCGATGATCGGATCGGTGAACGTGAACAGTGAGACGGCCAGAATCGAGAGACGCGAACTTATGCGGATTGCCAAAGAGTTTGACGAGGAACAAAAAGCCGCCGGCAAACGGCTTCTGATTTGCTGCGGCCATGGGGCAGTGTCGATCCTGGATGAGAAAGGTATGCTCTCCCCCTACAGCGAGCCGCTCTACTACTCGGCAGGTTCCTGCTGATCTCTTTTTTTCGACGTTCCCCTGGTTTTTTGGCTCGAGAACGGCAGGATATCTTCATTTATATGTCTTCATGTGGTTTATATGGGTGGTGGAAATTCCTGCCGTTATGTAAATCATATTATACTATTGCGCCTTACTATTAGTAAGCGAGTTTAAACAGCCCGCGAGATAGATTGCGGCAGCTTCGGTTGCCGGCACAGATCCAAGGATGCGTTCAAGCATTCTGATACCAACTGAGTTCACCACCTGCCTGGTTAATCCAGAATAAACACCACACCAACAGAATTTTTCATACACAAGGGTGTGAATCCAACCAGCGAAAGTACCCCATGCTTTCGCCAGGCACGGCCGAAAGGCTGTGCCATTCCTCCTAAATCCTCAATTTCACAAAAAAGTATTTTGGGTTATGCTCTATTTTACTCAGTATTTTCCGCAAACAGGAACGTAATCGATGCAATCGCGTCGGGTTCTCCAATCACGACCGCGGTATCGCCTTCGTTTAAGATCGTGTCTCCGTCCGGTGAAACGATCGCGTCCGCTTTGCCCGCACACCGTACGGCAATGACCGAGACACCGTAATTCTTGCGCATCTGGACTTCGGATATTCGCTTGCCGGCGATCTGTGCCCCTTTCTCGACCCGTATCTGCTCGACTCTGCTCTTGCTTTTAGACAGCATCTCGTTTGCCTGCTTAGCCCGCAGCCGGATGACATCCAGCCTTCCTCCCTTTGGTTCCTGTTTTGTGAGATTCGAGTGGATCGGCGTCTCGATGTATTTGTCGTAGATCTCGTTTCTGGCCTGTTTGGCATACAGATCGAAGTCCTGTATCGGTACCTGCTGATTGGAAAGGATCCGGTGGAAGATCTGAAGAGCGGCCTCCTTTTCATCGACGATCACTTCATCCGCTCCGAGGCGGTAGAGTTCGGCGGTCTCGGAGATGTATCTCGATCTCGTGATGATGCCGATCTTCGGGTTCATTCTGCGGGCAGCGGTTAAGATCGCTTTGATCGTGTCCATCTGCGGGATGGAGATCACGATCGTCTGGGCTTTCTTGATCCCGACGAAGTCCAGGACCGCTTCACGCGATGCATCGCCGTAGTGGATGTTTTCTCCGTTCTTTTTCTCGTTTGCCACAGTCTCCGGGTTCAGTTCAAGAATAATATACGGGATGTCGACTTTTTTCAGCGCTTTTGCGACGTAATGGCCGGTAAGTCCGTACCCGACGATGATGACGTGCCCGATCGGCAGTTCATCCTCCAGACCCTCGGCGGGTCCGCTGTAGCCCGGACCTGTCGGGATCGGCATCGGGAAGAACTGGTCGACGAACCGCGGCGCCGCACCGATCATGGTCGGCGTCATGATCATCGTCATGATCGAGACCGCGAGAAACACCTGATAGACATTATCGCTGAGGATACCGCTGGCATACCCGGTCGCTCCAAGCACGAAGGAGAATTCTCCTATCTGGGAGAGACCGAATGCCGAGAGGAACGCGACGCTCGTTGCTATTCCTATCGCCTTGACTGAGACAAAGGTCACGATGAGTTTTGCCGCGATCAGTGCGAAGGCAAGTATGAGGAGGAGCGGCAGATGCTGGGCGAGGAACCCAAGGTTCAGCAGCATGCCGATGGAGACGAAGAAGAAACTAGTCAAAAGATCGCGAAACGGCATGATCTGTCCGATGACCTCGTGACTGTAGTCAGATTCGGAGATGGCGACTCCCGCAAGGAACGCTCCTAGAGCGAGGGACACGCCGTTTAAGGACATCAGCCAGGCGATCCCAAGACAGATGGTCACGATCGAGATGATGAAAAGTTCATTGCTCCGGGTGAGGGCGACCCTTTGCAGAAATTTCGGGACGAGATAGATGGCGGCGACGAGAATGACGCCGAGCATCCCCAAACCGACCACTAAGTTCAGCATGGTCCCAAGGAGATCGGTCTCTTCGGGGCCGGCAAGGATCGGGACGAGCATCATCATCGGGACGACGGCGAGATCCTGGAAGATCAGGATGCCGAGTGCGATCTTCCCGTGTTTTGTCGCCATCTGCCCTTTTGACTGATAGATGTTCAGTACTATGGCCGTTGACGATGTCGAGACCATCATTCCAAGGAAGATCGCGGTGTTGGAGGGGATGCCTGCGAACTGGAGGGCAAGCCAGATGAGTGCCGTCGTCACGACCATCTGCAGACCGCCGCCGATCAGAACGACCTTCTTCATGGAAAGGAGGTTTTTGAGCGACATCTCAAGACCGATGGTGAACATCAAAAGAATGACACCGAGTTCAGCGAGAACGGCGACCTGCTCTTCGGTGATGAGATGGAGACCGTAGGGGCCGACGATGATCCCTGTGATAAAATAGCCGATAATGAACGGGATATGGATCTTTCTGCTGATAAATAATACGCCGACCGCACACGCGAGCACGATCACTACTGCCAGTAATAGATTTATTTGAACAACCATATCCATTTCCTATTGTATGTAGCAGAATAATACTCCGTGATCAGTAAAAAATATACCTATAGAGAATTTCTAACAACCTTTTTTTTTGACAGAAAGTACTTTCTTTTCGTACGTTGAGTAGTATGTATGGGGACTTTCAGCAGCTTTGGTCTCAACCAGGCATATCACGAACGTTATGAAA
>NIZU01000067.1 GCA_003315675.1 Methanocorpusculum sp. MCE | reverse complement strand
GAATATCTTCGATCACCTGCTGGGCAGTCACCGGCTGCATAATGAATGCTGCCGAGTATTCACCATTGTCGACATCTCTGATGACATCTGCAAGAGGAGCGATGCCGCCGACAAAGGAGATACGCGGATCGCCGCGGGGATCGAAGATCGCAAGCATATCGTCCAGAACAAGTTCCTGCAGAACGGAAACATCGAGCCGTGAAATGGCATCGGCCGAGGGATCGACCGGACGGGTCAGTTCATACCACTGGCTTTCAAGATAGAGGTGGATGATGTGCATAGATCCGTCGTTCTTGACGGGGATCATATTCTTCGACACATCGACTTTCTTTAACGGCGTAACGGTAAATCTGAGAGCGAGATCGCCTAAGAACTGATCGGCATTCATGCCGGCGAGATCCCTGACGAGACGGTGGTATCCATAGATCCGAACAGAGTCGTGCGCAAAGAGAACGCTCATGAACTTTTCCGCATAGGGAGTTGCACGGCCCTCGGAAGTCCTTCTTTCCCGAACGTTGGCCGAGGACTTCGCCCGGTGATGACCGTCGGCGATATATAGGGTGGAGATATCAGCAAAAAGTCCGGTGATCTTTTCAACTTCAGCGGGGTCTGCCACCCGGAAGATTTGGCGAAGATTGCCGCCGGCAGAAATATATTCGCCGTCGGGCGTATGGGCGGCGGCGATGCTGACCAGAGTCTGATGAATGAGGCACGAGTCTTTATAGAGTAAAAAGACCTGGCCGGTGTGGGCGGACACCGCATCGATATGCCGGGTCCTGTCCTCTTCTTTGTCGTATCGTGTAAGCTCGTGTTTTTTTATCGTATCATTGTTGTATTCTTCTACCGAGACACAGGAAACGAGCCCGGTGAACAGTTCGCCGCCAAGCGTTATCTGATAGATGTAGAATGAGGGGGTATCATCTTCCTGAAAAAGTCCCTCAGCCATCATCTTTTCAAACATCTCTGCGGCCCTCGCATACACGCGGTCGTCATGCGGGTCGATATCCATCATTTCCGCATCGGGACGAATAACGCGGAGAAGAGAACGCTCATTTTTTTCTATTTCAGCAGCAGCCTCTTCGGCGCTGATCACATCGTATGGAACGGACGGTACGCTGCGGTATGCATCCGGAGCGGGGCGAAGACCGGTGAAGGGATATACGCTAACCATTATGCTATATTGGTTAGCGCCCAATAGTAAAAATAGCAAATGGTAACCTTTAGAGGAGTGGGCGGGACTGCCGGCGGCTGTCTGATCAGAAAAGCAACGATCGAAGATATTCCGGATATATACCGGGTCGAACTCCTGTGTTTTCCCGATCCCTGGGATTATAAGGCAATGCTTGAGATGATGACGGTTTTTCTGAGCTCTTTTTATGTAGCGGAGGCGGAAGGACGGATCGTCGGGTTTTCCGCCGGGGCAATTGAAGAGACCGATCAGGAAAAATACGGTCATATCTGTAATCTTGCCGTCTCTCCGGAGATGCGGGGATTTGGCATCGGCAGACTTCTGCTCCGTAAACTGGAACGGGATTTTTTTCTGGCGGGATGCTCTGGCTGCAGCCTTGAGGTCCGGGTAAGTAATAATTCTGCGAAGGAATTTTACAAAAAAATCGGGTATGAGGATGTCATTTTATTTGGAGGGTATTACAAGGACGGGGAAGACGCCGCTGTGATGATGCGCTGGTTCTAAATGTCTCCGAAAAATACGTTTATGACGGAAGACCTCGGATAAGAAATTACCATGATGCAAATCCATTTCAAAAAGCGGAGTGATATTCAAACTGCCAAGGCCGGAAACGAAGAGTATCCGCCGGGCCCGGCTGATCGCAGTATGACTATCGTTAAGGACAGACGTTACGAGTTTATCCCCCACCCCAGATTCAAAAAGAGACGAGCGTACTGAGGATCGACATCCCCAAGGCTCTTGGGATTTCTTTTTCTCTATTTTTCACCTTTGTACACAAAGCCGTCGGCCATGCGTTCATCCTGAAGCTTTCCCCATGCCTCCATGCCCTTTTCACGATACAGTTCATTGTCCTGTTTTACTATTGGGCATCCTTTCAACAATTCGGTAAAATGTTCGCACGGATAATGTTCACATACCGCACACAACTCTCTCCCTTTCTCTTTTGCACAAATACGGATCGCACAACCGGGGTTTCCGCTGCCTTCGCGGCACGAAGTGCAGGTTCCATTCTCTGCCATGTCTTTTAAAAACGGCCAGAAACCGTCGCCTCCGGGAATCATATGAATGATTTCCTCAAACCCGGCTGATTTCATTTCATTGTACAAGAGTTTTGCAGCAGGCGTGATTTTAGCCATGACTGCACAATTTTCGCAGTAAATACCGCAATAACAGCTGTATTTTGTATCCATATGATCCCATCCCGCATTGTCTGCCGGATTACTATAAAACTATAGTAATACTCTGTATTTCAAGCTTTCCGAGAAAATACAATGCCAAATTGTCTTGATTGGAGAGTTTATATGATTGAGACACCGATAAGAAATCATGAAAGAGAGCAAAGATGTGATTGGAACCCCCTGCCTGTGAAAACTCTCACCGATTATCAGGAGGGATCGGTCGTATCCCGCATGATCATCAATAAAAAAGCCGGTACGGTTACGGCATTTGCTTTTGAGAAGGGCGAAGGACTTTCCGAACACTCGGCTCCGTACGATGCCCTCGTCATTGTCATCGAGGGAGAAGCCGAGTTCCCCATCGGCGGGGTACCTCATTTGGTGAAAGAGGGTGATATGCTGATCGTGCCGGAAAAAAACCCGCATGCGGTTCATCCTCTTTCGCGGTTCAAAATGATGCTCGTAATGATCCACGAGTGAAAATATCCGCGTGATGTTTCGGAAAGCATCCATTCACCAAAACTTTTTTCGGCAAAAATCCCGCATGCGAAATATTTCCGGCGCTGATTTATACAAACCAAATGCCCAATAGAGAGAGTGGAACATTGTGTTCCATTACCATTGAAAGAATACGAAAAAACGTTTACTCTCTCGGAAAAAATGGAGGTACTGCATATGAGCGGAATTCGTTAAAACAAAAAGGCAGTTGTTACCAGCTTTATTATTTCAAACATCGACCCACCCGGATTAATTGACGCACCACAAGTCAATCAACACTCAATACTCTTTATAGGATTCATAGATAACCTACTCTTTTCTTCTTTCTTAGAAAATTGCTGCGAGATGTTGTTTTCACTTGATAGAGATCACAACACAGGAACCATGTTTTTCATAACGCCTGCGACAGGCATGATCAGAACCAAAACGGCCGATAGGTCCGATACATACGTCAGCATATGAAAAAAGAACGTGCATCCTGCCAAAAAAAGGTTGTTGGAAATTTTTATGATCGCTCTGATCTAGTTTTACAGCAGCAGAAGCACCGGTACGAATACCAGTGAGATCATGGAGGCCATGCTCAAGCGCCGGCATCTTGGTCCGATCTATGGTCAGAGGACACCTCTTCTCTCCACGGATAAAGACGCCCTCGTCATTCGCGA
>NIZU01000066.1 GCA_003315675.1 Methanocorpusculum sp. MCE | reverse complement strand
GGCGTTGATACAGTGGTCTGGCAGGAGTTTCAGAGACAACTTGACCTGAAAGGTCTTAAAATTGAACAAGGTATGATTCAGGATGCAACGTTTGTGTATGCTGAACCCGGTCATTGTAAGAAAGACACGCCGCGAGGAGATCAGGCAAAAACACGACGGGATAAAGATGGAAAAATCATGTCCAAGAACGGCAAAATACACTATGGATATAAACTTCATACCATCATGGATACGACGCACGATCTTATTCGACGCATTGAAACCACCACGGCAAATGTTCATGATAGTCAGGTGGACCTCTCAGAAAAAGGGGAAGTGGTCTATCGGGATCGGGGATATCAGGGAGCAAAATGCAAGGGATATAGTGCCACAATGAAAAGGGGAGCGAGAGGGCATCCCATTGGCATACGAGATAAACTGAGAAATCTGCGAATAAGTAGGAAGAGATCAAAGGGCGAGAGACCCTATGCAGTGATCAAAAATGTTTTTCATGCAGGGTTGGTGAAGGTAACAACGCTGCAAAGAGTACGAGTGAAAAATATGCTGGCTGCATTTTGTTATAATATCTATCAGGTGAAAACGATTCAAAACAGAGTGTAAATAAAAAAAAACGTCAAGGAATAATGGGTATTTTTCTTTTTTTGGGGGGGCGTGAGGGGGTAGGGATGTAGCCAATCTTCCTTAAATCATGATTCGCGTTAAAAAAATGGGTTGATAGATATTCTCTTGTAGTTGTTTGGCTTGGAAGGACAATCCCGGTGGTATTTATTAATTTTATTGTGATTGTAAGTGAGTTTGGAATCGTATCGTTATTGAATGCTATCCTGTATAATGTTGCCCTCTCTTTCCATGCGTTATCCGCATACCCATAAGCATGGGTGGAATATGGAGCACCATTTGTCTCGAAAATCCAGGAGTCAACAGATGCACCTCCTTTCTTTAGATTGGTCACTGATTGATTATCAATATTGATCTGAATGAATGATCTATTTACATTACTCTTCCACATTGTCTCGGATAAGACCCCGCGGAGGTCAATATCCCCTGATAGTAATAAACCGTTGTACCCATTCAGTTTATACTCCTTTAGATAATATACCATGGACGTCGGGTCTTCTTCCAATTTTGTGCCGTTATATGCGTTAACAGATGATGTAACTGTCGTCTTTGTATTATCATTGTAAAAAGCAGTGTAGGTAATTGTGAATGCTTTATACGTTTGTCCGTCGAATGCCTCAGTTGCATATCTGTAGGTATAGATACTTTTGTTTAGTGTAAATATATCCGAATGCCCATCACCATATTCCAATTTCCAATATACGATATGATCTATTTCTGTGTAATCGGCCGTTTGGTCATAAATAGTAATATTACGTGACTTTGCAGCATTTGGTATGGCACGAATTGCCAAAAATACTTTATCACTCACTTCAACCGGCTCATTACCAACCGCTTCAAGATTCATAGTTCTGATAAAAAGGATCTGCTCGGTCCCGTCGGCAAATTCACCGGTTACCGTAACAAGGTAGCTCCCTTTTGGAAAGCCGTTGTCGAATTCGATAGGGATGGTCTCTCCCGCATAAAACACATTCGAAATCTTGGTTGGTGTTCCGATGCTGATTCCATCCGGCGTGTTGACCGAAACGACCAGATCTATCAACACCGTCCCGTCACCAATGTCCCAAACACGCAGTACCAGAGGATTCGTGGGATTGTCCGTTGTTTCTGCGGTGATATATGCCTGTTTTGCCTCAGTTATATCATCTGCAAATCCGAAAAAAACCAGAGAAGCGGCGCCGATGAGAACTCTCGTTAGAAAGATGAGAAGTATCACGCCGATCGTCGGCGATATTGCGGCTTCCGGTCTTGATTTCATGAGGCATAGTCCAAAGATGACTGATATACAATCAATCTTTTTTCCGAATATAAATAGTATACGGCATCTGAAACGACATTTATCGAATCGTTGAGATACCTTCGTGATTTTGCCGAATGAATCGGGCCGGAAAACCTTCCCCGGCATCAGACCTATATGTTCTCACAACCAACGTGTATGTATTATGGTGCAGTCATACGAAGATATGTTAAAGACCGCGTATTCCGGGATGGGCGAGCCGACGGAGACCGGAGAACGGTTCGTCATGCCGAAGGCGAAGATCTATATCGAGGGGAAAACGACGGTTCTTGAGAATTTCTCCGAGATCGTCGATACGCTCAGCCGCGATAAGGATCATTTCATGAAGTTCATTCTGGGCGAACTTGGTACGGCAGGTAAGATCGACGGAAACCGCGCGGTGTTCAATGGAAAGTTCGAACAGGCGCAGTTCGATGCGATTCTTGAGACGTATGTCGGCGATTACGTCATCTGTTCCGAGTGCGGCAGACCCGATACGAAACTCGTCAAAGACGACCGTGTCCTGATGCTTCTTTGCGAAGCGTGCGGGTCAAAAAGACCGATCCGTAAGCGGAAAGCGAAGACCGAGGTTCAGGGTCCGGCCATTGAGGAAGGAAAGGAACTTGAGGTCCATATCGAATCCATCAGCAAGAAAGGCGACGGCGTTGCAAGAATCGGCAAATATATTCTGTATGTGGCCGGAACCAAGGCTGGTCAGAATGTGAAAGTGCGCATAACCAGGATCTCCGGTCAGGTTGCCTTCACTCAGAAAATCCTTTAAATCTTTTTTTTGTTATTGATCCATCCCACAAATATATAGTATCGTCCGGCGAATGTATAAGGGAATGAAGCTGAAGATTATCGAGCTTGAGAAGGATAAGATACGGGTCACTCTGGAGGGTGAAGGGCACACGATCGTGAATGCGCTGGTGGATGAGATCCTTGCAGATCCGGAAGTGGATGTTGCCAAATACGTGATCAAATACCAGTTCTCCGACCCCGAAGTGTTTATCTCCATGAAGCCCGGAGCTACAAAAGAACCGCTCAAGATTATGCGTGAAGCTGCCCAGCATATGATCGACCGCTGCGACGCTCTTCTGAGCTGTCTGAAGAACTAATTCTTTTTTGTATCTCTTCAGATGGATAGGCGAAGTATTATATTGCTCTAAACCTTACATAATAGAGCACTCAGTTTAGTGGAGCAGTATCTGGCATACTGCGAGTGTCGACCTGCATATATCTTTTAGATAATGTGCAGCCTTCCGATTCGTCGAAAGGAAAGATGCGGAGTTCTCTGTAGACGTAGCCAAGCCTGGTATGGCGCAGGTTTGCTAAACCTGTGTCCCCCTGGGACTCGAGGGTTCAAATCCCTCCGTCTGCGCTTAACATACGCAACACGCACATTTTGTGTGTTTCAAATTTAGACTAAACTCTCCAAAAGAGAGGCGAAAAAATGGTTGAAGAGTCAGAATTAAAATATTTTGTGCGGATCATTAACACTGATCTGGACGGTACCCAGCCTGTGCAGCTCGCGCTCACCGGCATTAAGGGCATCGGCCTCCATGCCGCACTCATCATCGCATGCCGCGCAGGCGTCGACACCCGTGCCACCATGGGTCTCTTAGGCGATGAAGATGTGGCCGCGATTGAAGAGCAGGTAAAAGCATACCCTGCCTCAGTGCCAAAATGGATGGTCAACCGCCCGGTAGACGTGTATTCGGGAGAACCGAAACACCTCTACGGCAGCGACCTTTCCCTTGCGAAGGAAGATGACATCAACCTCATGAAGAAGATGCGGTGTTACCGCGGTATCCGTCATGAGAGTGGTCTCAAAGTTCGCGGACAGCGTACTAAAGCAACCGGCAGATTCGGTAAGATCGTCGGTGTCTCCAAGAGGCGGAACTAATCAGGTGATTTAAAATGGGATACCCAGGAAAGAACACCAAACAATACTCTTCCCCGAAGCGCCGCTTCGAGAAGTCGCGTATTGAATCAGAACGCGTCCTTGCAATCACCTATGGTCTGCGTAACAAACGCGAGATCTGGAGAGCCACTGAAGTACTTAGAAAGCACAGAAGCGGCGCTCGTGAAGTTCTTGCAATGACCTCCTCAATCGGTGAGGCACCTAAGACGATCGCCCGCCGCGAGGAACTTGTCACCACGCTCCAGCGCTACGGCCTTCTTGGTCCGGACGCAGCAATGGATAACATTCTGTCTTTAAAAGTCGAAGACGTCCTTGAGCGCCGGCTCCAGACAATCGTCTACCGCAAAGGTCTTGCACGCAGCCCGAAACAGGCACGTCAGCTTATCACCCACGGACACATTGCTATCAATGGTCAGCGTGTAAGTGTTCCAAGCTACATGGTCTCAATTGCAGAAGAAGCTGGAGTTATGTATTACGCAACCTCCACTCTTGTTGATGAAGCCAACGGTGAACGTCAGCGTATCATGAATCAGAGGGCATAATCATGGCAGAAGCAACTGAAAAATGGGGTATTGCCCACATCTTTGCCTCATTCAACAACACCATCATCACCGTAACCGATCTTTCGGGTGCAGAAACCATCTGCAAATCCAGCGGGGGAATGGTCGTTAAGCAGGCCCGCAATGAGTCGTCGCCCTACGCAGCAATGCAGATGGCAATCAACATCGCCCAGGCCTCAAAGGACAAAGGCATCACCGGACTCCACATTCGTGTTCGTGCTCCCGGAAACGGAAGACAGCGGTCACCCGGACCCGGCGCACAGGCAGCAATTCGTGCACTTTCACGTGCAGGTATGCGCATCGGCAGAATCGAAGACGTAACTCCGGTACCACACGACAGCATTCGTGCCAAAGGTGGCAGAAGAGGCAGGAGAGTCTGAATGGATCTGGTATTCAGCAGGCTCGATGACTCTGTCGCACGTTTTACTATTCACGGAGCGACTCCTGCATTCGCCAACGCACTTCGTCGCTCGATGATCGGTGAGGTGCCAACCCTCGCCATCGAAGATATCCGCATCTATGACAATACCAGTGTCCTCTTTGACGAGATGCTGGCACACAGACTTGGTCTCATCCCGATTAAGACCGACCTCTCGCAGTATGTTCCAAGAAGCGAATGTACCTGCGGCGGCGCGGGATGTCCACACTGCACGGTAATGTTTACCCTGAGTGTTGAAGGCCCGAAGATGGTCACCTCCGGTGATCTAATCTCCATGGACGAGAACATCGTCCCGGTCCACAACAACATCCCGATCGTCAAACTTTGGGAAAATCAGAAGGTCGTCTTAGAAGCGGTGGCAGAAGTAAACTACGGAAAAGAGAATGCCAAATGGCAGCCGACTCTTGCCTGCGGTTACTCCGAATATCCGGTCATAACCATCAAAGATACTTGTGACGGCTGCGGAAAATGTGTTGCTGAATGTCCCCGCGACGTTCTGGAACTCACGAAAGATACCGTCAGCATCCGTGTTGTAAACGGCGAAAGCAAGGAAAAAGACTGTTCGTTATGCCGTCTCTGCGAGACAGCATGTATGGACAGCGGCATCGGTCAGGACCCGGCTATTAAAATTAGTTCAGACAGCACGAAGTTCATCTTCGTTGTTGAAAGCGACGGATCACTGCCGGTGAAAGAGATCATTGAAAGAGCACTGCTGCATATCAAGTCAAGATCCTCAGATCTTATTGAAGCATTACAGGAGGGACTGTAAATGAATAAAACTAACCCACGTCTCGAATCCTTAATTATGATGCTTAAACGCTCATCCCGGGAGAACGAGGCAAACATCTGGCGTGAAATCGCCGGCCGTCTGAACACGTCCAGCAAGAATCAGGCAGAAGTGAACGTCGGTAAAATCAACCGCTATGCAAACGAGAATGAGATCATCCTGGTTCCGGGCAAAGTGCTCGCAGCAGGGGTTATTGGTACTTCCGTATCAGTTGCAGCTCTCAACTTCTCCGATGCAGCCCGCGAGAAAATAACTGAAGCAAAAGGCACCTGCATGACAATCGAAGAGCTTGTTGCTGCAAATCCGAAAGGAAGCCGCGTAAGGATCCTGAGGTGAGATGAGTATGGTAACAGTTATTGATGGAGAAAATCTCCTTCTTGGAAGACTTTCCAGTATTGTTGCAACCCGCATCCTCGCCGGTGAGGAGATTGCAATCATCAATGCCGAGAAGGTCATCGTATCCGGGGCACGTGCAATGATCTTAAACGAGTACCAGGTAACACGTGTTCGCGGATCCGTTGAGGGAGGTCCATTCTTCCCAAGACGCCCGGATCACCTTGTAAAACGCACCATCCGCGGAATGATACCCTACAAGACCCGGCCGGGAGCAGCAGCTTTCCGCCGTGTCAAGGCATACGTCGGCGTTCCTTACGAATTCAAGGACGTCGAGGCAGAAGTTCTGGAAGACGCACACCGGAAACGGCTGAGCGGAGCCAGATACATCTCTGTTGGTGAGATCAGCAAAAACCTTGGAGCAAAATTCTAAACAGGTGATCTAAGATGAAAATTATTAACACCAGTGGAAAAAGAAAGACCGCAATTGCCCGCGCCACCCTTCGCGAGGGAAAAGGCAGAGTTAGAATCAACTCCGTCCCCCTTGAAGTATACGGTAACGAGATCATCCGTATGAAGATCTCTGAGGCACTTGCACTTGCACCAGGATCCATCGACAACGTCGATGTTGATATTGATGTCTCCGGCGGAGGCGTCATGGGACAGGCAGAGGCAATCCGCACGGCACTTGGCCGCGGCATCCTTTCCTGGACCAATGACCCGAAGATCAAGGAAGTGTACCTCTCTTACGACAGAACGCTCCTTGTCAACGATTCCCGTCAGAAGGAAGCGAAGAAGCCCCATGGACGCGGTGCCCGTGCACGGTTCCAGAAGTCTTATCGTTAAGGCACAGCATACAGAATATATGGCGGGGGCAACCCCACATATCAACAATTTAATATGGACGTAAAGATAACTTATGATACCAGTTCGATGTTTCACCTGTGGAAAAGTAATTTCTACTGTATGGGAAGAATATCAACAGAGAAAAGCTGCAGGCGAGGATCCGAAAGAGATTCTTGATTCACTCGGGTTAGACCGTTACTGCTGCAGAAGAATGCTTCTCTCTCACAAAGAGACTGTTGATGAGTTGTATCCGTACACGTGAGACATGAATGAATTGCGGGGTCGTAGGGTAGCCTGGACCATCCTATTACGTTCGGGACGTAGTGACCTGAGTTCGAATCTCAGCGACCCCATTTTTCCATTCTCTCTTATTTGTGGATGTGATTTTCTATGACATATACACGTTATGAACGTGCCCGTATCGTCGGGGCACGTGCTTTACAGATTTCTATGGGAGCTCCGGTTCTCGTGAAAACCGTAAAGATTGATCCTCTTGACATCGCGTTAGAGGAGTTCGACGCTGATCGGGTCCCGATAACGGTGAAACGCCAGTTCGGTATCCGCTCAGAGGTGCTGTAAGTATGACTGAAATTTCCGACATTCTTCTTCGGACAATTCTGGACTCACGCGGAAATCCGACCGTCGAAGCCGAGATCTCCACGATCTCCGGCGGATTCGGGCGTGCCTGCGCTCCGAGCGGAGCCTCTACAGGTATCTACGAGGCAAAAGTCCGTCCGTGCGACGAAGCCGTCGCCGACGCATATATCAATCTTATCCCGAAACTGATCGAACTGGACTCGGACGATCAGCGCGGATTCGATGAAACCCTGCACGAAGTTGACGGAACGGCTGACCTTTCCGGAATCGGCGCCAACATCGCCGTGGCTCTGTCCCTTGCCAACGCCAAAGCAGCGGCAAGCACGCTCAACATGGAACTCTACCAGTATCTCGGCGGCGCGTTTATCTCCCAGACCCCGTTGCCGCTGGGCAACGTGATCGGCGGCGGCGCTCATGCCGTTGACGCGACCGACATTCAGGAGTTCCTTATTGTACCAACCGGCGCATCTAATGCAGCCGAGGCAGTCTTTACCAATGCACTCGTCCACAAACACATCAAAGAGATCCTTATCGCGCGCGGCAAGGGCTGCGGTAAAGGCGACGAAGGAGCATGGGCTCCGCACATCGCCGACCTTGAAGCCTTTGAAATCGTGAACGAAGCTACCACCAAAGTCTTTGACGAAACCGGCATCGAAGTCCGCATGGGACTTGACGTTGCCGCATCGGAGATGTGGGATGCCGCAAGCGGTAGATACGTCTATAAGAATGCAAAGCGAACTACTGAGGAGCAGATTGCATACATTGCCGACCTGACCGAAAAATACAACCTGATCTATGTCGAAGACCCGATTCAGGAAGGGGATTTCGAAGGGTTTGCACGTATCACCGAGGAAGTTTCCGGCCGCGACACTCTTATCTGCGGTGATGACCTGTTCGTTACGAATGCCTCCCGTCTGGAAGAAGGTATAAAAATTTATGCCTGCAACTGTGTCCTGATCAAACCAAATCAGATCGGCACCCTGACAGACACATTCGAAACGATCAGTCTCGCCCATGATTACGGGTATGAAACGGTCATGAGCCACCGATCCGGTGAAACGACCGACAACACCATCGCCCATCTCGCAACGGCATTTGGCTGCTGCTTTATGAAGAGCGGTGTTGTCGGCGGAGAGCGCATTGCTAAACTAAATGAACTTATAAGAATTGAGGAGCATTTCTAAAATGACCGACAATGAACTTGGAATTGAATTAAACGAACCATTAGTATCTGTAGAAGAATATCTTGCCGCCGGTGTCCATATCGGAACCCAGCAGAAAGACAACGACATGAAAGACTTCATCTACCGTGTCAGATCCGACGGTCTCTATATCATTGATATCAGAAAGACCGATGAGCGGATCAAACAGGTAGCAAAGTTCCTTGCACGCTACGAGCCTGCAAAGATCTTCGTCGTCACCTCCCGTCAGTATGGTCAGTACCCGGCACAGAAGTTCGCAGACACGATCGGTGCACTCTCCCACGTTGGCAGATTCATCCCCGGAACCTTAACCAACCCGAAACTCCCGAAGTATGTTGAACCCTCAGTCGTCATCGTCACCGATCCAATAGGAGATGCCCAGGTCATCACCGAGGCAGTCCAGTCAGGCATGCCGGTCATTGCCCTTTGTGATATCAACAACCGTACAAACAATGTTGATCTCGTCATCCCGACCAACAACAAGGGACGCAAAGCACTCTCTATGGTGTACTTCCTGTTAACCAAAGAGTTCCTCAGACAGAAAGGCATCGTCTCGTCCATGACGGTCGAAGACTTCGAGTCCGAGTTCTAAAGCTGACAACCCGCCAAAGGGAATTCCTCAGCACAACAATAGAAAATCCCCCCTTTTTTAGTGAAACGACGATTCAGCGGCCTTAGATTATTCCTGATCCAATCAGAAGACATTTAAAGAAATATCCCCTTACATAATGTAATCTCGATAAAAATGCTTGATCAGGATAATATATCTCACTTACTGGACATCCTTGGAAACCGGAACCGAAGGCGAATCCTCGATCTACTCCGGCAGAAACCATGCTTCGTCACCGAAATATCCGACCGGCTGGTCATCAACCCGAAAGCTGTTATCGAACACCTTGCGATCATGCAGAAGGAAGCGGTCATCTCCAGTTATCAGGATGACAAGCGGCGCAAATACTACTATCTCGTCAATGACTTCACCCTCTCGGTCCAGGTGACAAAAGCCGAGCAGCCCGTAGGGACCGTTTCTGCCGATAACGGCGAGATCCTCCCGCTTTCCGACAAGATCATGATGATCCGCCGTCTTCTCGACTCCCGGGAAAAGCTCATCGAAAACCTTGAGGCCGTGGAAAAGGATATCGACGAGATGATGGGGGACGTGATCGTCAACGGAAGAACGGTGTTCCAGAACAACATCGAAGCCGAACTTCTTCTCGCATTAGTGTATGCTCCCTTAACGCCGATCGAACTCTCCGATACCAGCGGGCGGAGCATCCCCGAAGTTACGGTAGCTTTGCGCTCTCTTGCGTCAAAAGGCTATGCCCAGTCAGAAGGGGGCCGATACTCCCTGTGCGGCATCACGCATCATGCGCTTGAAACCACTGAACTCACTTCATAATAAGAAACCTCTATATCTCTGCAAGCAATATATTACTGAGATGCGGTAATGGTCTAATGGCATGACTGGGGCTTCCCAAGCCTCTAATCCGGGTTCGATCCCCGGCTATCGCATTCGATTTTTATGGTGTCCCATCACGCAATCAGTCTCATAGCCGACAACCAGAAAGGTATCCTCAGAGATATCGGTTCGGTATGCGCTGAACACAATGCGAACATCACCGCGATCCAGCAGGAGATTCTGACCCGCGGACCGGATAAGGGATATGCGTGGGCGGACATCGAGATAGAAGGAGGGGACAACACCGATGCAATCCTCTCGGAACTCCGTTGCGTAACCGGCGTGCGCGAGGTCGTTTTGCACGACACGTTCGGGGAAATTTTTGGAAAGCGCGTCATCATCATCGGCGGAGGAGCTCAGGTGGCCCAGGTCGCGATGGGAGCGGTCAATGAAGCCGACCGGCATAATATCAGAGGCGAACGCATTTCCGTTGATACCATCCCGCTGGTCGGAGAACAGAATCTGGCGCGTGCCGTGGAAGCCGTCGGCCGCCTGCCCCGCGCCTCGATTCTTGTTCTTGCCGGCTCATTGATGGGCGGCGAGATAACCACCGCCATCAAGTCCATTCAGGCTGACGGCATCCCGGTGATCTGTCTGAAAATGGCGGGAAGCGCCTCATCGGCCGCCGATCTCGTCGTCACCGATCCGATCCAGGCCGGGGTCATGGCCGTGATGCATGTCAGCACGATCGGCGTATTCGATATTGCAAAAGTGAAAGGGGAAGAGTTCTGATGATAATACCAACAGAAGATACCAGAATAGATAAAGCCGTCCGCGTCTTGTCCCGCGACGGCCTTGTTGTATATCCGACGGAAACGGTCTACGGGCTTGGTGCGGACGCGTTGTCGGACACCGCGGTCATCAAAGTTTACGAAGCAAAACAGCGGCCTCTTGGAAAACCGATCTCGGTCGCCGTTTCCGATATCGAGATGATCTACGGCATTGCAGACGTCAGCCCGTTTGCGGAACGGTTCATCAGCAAATTCCTGCCGGGTCCAATCACGATCGTTCTCCCGGTGAAAAACTGTCTGCCGGGCGACCTTTCCGGAGGGACGGGTACGATTGGAATACGGTATCCCGATCACACTCTGGCTCTTGAACTGATCTCCATGTTCGACTGTCCGATAACCGCGACCTCGGCAAATATCTCGGGCGAAGTTTCGCCTGTGAGCGTCGATCAGGTCAACGTACCTCATGATTATCTGCTTGACGGCGGCGTGCTCCCGGGAATCCCGAGCACGGTCGTCAATCTCGAAACAAGAAACATCGAACGTCCAGGCGCGATGCTGGACGACATAGCCCGTTTCTTTATAGAAAATGCGAAATGAAAAAAACCTACTCAGTATCCGGCATGACCTGTTCGGCATGCTCTCTTCATGTTGAAAAGGCCGCAAAAAGTGTATAGGGCGTGAAATCCGCGTCAGTGAATCTTCTGGAAAATCGTCTGGTCGTCGACTCGGATGATGTGTCCGATGATCAGATCAGGCAGGCTGTGCGCGCAGCCGGATATGATCTGGTTCTGGGTGATACCCCCCGCGGGGGGGCTTCGCTTCGCCCTATGCAGATTCGGCTTATCATCTCTTTTGCATTTCTTATCCCGCTTATGTATGTCTCCATGGGTCATATGTGGGGGTTCCCCCTCCTCGAATGGACCCATGATCCGGCACATGCCGGAATATTTGCTCTCCTTCAGCTTGGTTTGACCATCCCAATCGTCGTCGCGAACAACAAATATTACACGTCCGGCATCCCTGCACTCTTCCGCCGTGCTCCGAACATGGACTCTCTTGTGGCGATGGGCTCCCTTGCGGCGCTTGCATACGGGCTGTATGCGATCTACATGATTTTTTCAGCTCTGGCGATCGGCGATACGGCCGCTGCCGGAACCTGGTCCATGGATCTCTACTTCGAATCGGCGGCGATGATCCTTTCGCTCGTTACGATCGGTAAGTATCTGGAGGCGAGGTCGAAAGGCAAGACCACCGAGGCGGTCAGAAAACTCATAGACCTTGCGCCGAAGACGGTAACGGTCCTTCGCAGCGGCGTTGAAATGATCGTCCCCGCCGAAGAAGTCGTGGTCGGCGACCTTATCGTGGTCAGACCGTGGGCAGGCATCCCGGTCGACGGCACGATAACGGAAGGTTCGGCGCCGATCGATATGTCGGCTTTGACCGGCGAAAGCATTCCCGTGATCAAAAATCCGAGCGATGCCGTCTATGCAGGAACAATCTCACTTGTAAGTTTTACGTTCCGTGCGTAAAAGGTCGGCGAAGACACGACGCTCGACGCGATCGTCGAACTCGTGCAGAATGCCAACGCATCCAAGGCTCCGATCGGGAAGATCGCCGACAAAGTGAGCGGGATATTTGTCCCTCTGGTCATGACCATCGCCGTTCTTTCGGGAGCGGTCTGGCTGTTTCTCGGCGAGCCGTTTACGTTTGCCCTTTCCGTCGCGATCTCGGTTCTCGTCATCTCATGTCCCTGTGCTTTGGGACTTGCCACACCTGTCGCCATCATGGTTGCGACCGGAAAGGCCGCATCTCTTGGCATTTTGATCAAATCCGCAGAGTCGCTCGAGACCGCCGGCCGTGCCGACACCATCCTTCTCGATAAGACGGGAACGGTCACAATTGGAAAGCCCGAGGTCACCGGGGTCGTCACGCTTTCCGGGACAACGGATGAACTCCTGCTGATCGCCGCCTCGGTCGAATCCGCATCGGAGCATCCTCTCTCAAAAGCCGTCGTCACCTATGCCGGAGAACACGGCATCATGCCTGTTAAAGCGCAGGATTTCATCTCGGTTCCGGGACGAGGCGTCTCGACTTCGCTGAACGGGAAGATCTGTTATGCCGGAAACGCCGCCTTCATGGAAGAAAACGGGATACCTCTTACCCGGGCGAACGTAACCGGGACCCCGCTCTACTTTGCGAGCGGAAAGGAAATGCTTGGCATCATATCCGTTGCCGACCGGATCCGACCAACCTCCAAAGCGGCTATTGCCGGACTGCAGGATCTCGGTCTGGACGTGGTGCTTTTGACCGGCGATACCCGGACGGTTGCCGAATCCATCGCCGGGCAGCTGTCGATCGGTAACGTGATCGCCGAAGTTATGCCTGCAGAAAAAGAGGAAAAGGTCAGAGCACTGCAGGATGCCGGACACCATGTCATTATGGTCGGCGACGGGATCAACGACTCCCCCTCTCTTGCGAGGGCCGATGTGGGTATCGCGATCGGAGCGGGTTCCGACATCGCTCTTGAATCTGCCGACTTCGTTTTGATGAAAAGCGACCCCTGGGACATCGTTTCGGCGATCCGCCTCAGCCGTGCCACGCTTCGAAACATCAAGGAGAACCTTTTCTGGGCCTTCATCTACAACACGATCGGCATCCCTCTTGCAGCCGGCGTGTTTTTCGTGCCGTTCGGCTGGAAACTCTCGCCAGGGTTTGCCGCTCTTGCGATGAGTCTCTCTTCTGTCTGCGTCGTATCGAATGCGCTCAGGCTTAGATTTTTTACATCTGAAATCCCAACTAATTTAAAAGAGGAAACCATGAAAAAAACACTTACTATCGACGGCATGATGTGCGAACACTGCAAAATGGCAGTTGAAAAAGCCCTGTCAAAAATTCCGGGCGTCGTATCCGCAAGTGTGGATCTCAAGACAAAAACCGCAGCAGTGGAACTTTCGGCCGATGTTTCGGATGCCGAGTTTATTCGGGTAATTTCCGAGTCAGGTTACACAATTCTGTCTATTAAGTGATAAAATAGACAAAAATATTTCCGTTTCTATTATATGTTCCCCCGCAAATAATACTATGAGATTTTTTTCACCGCTTAATCGGAGGATACATATTTGACATTACATTACTCTGAAGAAAACAAACGTTCGCTGTATGAAGCACTCCAATATGGTTTCAACCGGGCAGGCAATACTTCACCCGCAGCCGCATATTACGGAAGGCACATCTCTTTCATCGAGTTCATGGAGGAAGTCCATGCGATATCTGCGGCCTTAGTAAAACATGGTGTAAAAAAAGGCGATTATATCACCATTTTCCTGCCGAATATCCCTCAGGGAGTTCTGGCTCTCTATGCCGTCAACCGGATCGGCGCAATATGCAATATGGTTCATCCCTTATCCCCTCAGGAAGATATCGATTATGCAATAAAACTCACGGGAAGCAGGATCGTTCTCGCGTGTGAGGTCAATGAAGGTTTCCTTTCCGGGAAAAATATCGAGGTCATCAGATGCAGGACCTCCGGCTACTTCCCTTCGACTCCAAAAGGATTTGTGCTGGACAAAGGGTTCCGTTTTGCGATGCGAAAGTATCCAAAGGCACAAAATGTCGCAAAGATCACGCTGTGGACCGATCTTCTTGCCGAAGGAAAGAAGCTGGTCAATGAAGGCTTCCAGCTCCCGGCTGACGACGTGAAACCGGACGATCCCGCCGTGATCATGTATACCGGCGGAACAACAGGCGACCCGAAAGGCGTCATGCTCTCCAATTATGCGGTGAACTCGATGTCCATCCAGCTCTTGATCGACATCGGCGAGGGTAAAACCGATGTAGGCGACGGGTTCCTTGCGATCCTCCCGATATTCCACGCATTCGGTCTGGCAGTTTCCGTCCATGCGCCGCTTATCTCCGGCATGAAGATCGTTTTGATCCCGAGATTCGATCCGAAAGGATGCGCCCAGCAGATATTCTCCGAAGACATCCTGTTCCTCCCGGGAGTGCCGGCTTTGTTCGAACGCATGTATCCCTACTTCGAAAATAAAGATCTTTCCAGAATGAAGCTTATGGTCAGCGGAGGAGACCGTGTCTCCGAAGAACTCGCCAATAAATACAATGTTCTTTTGAAAAAATCCAAGGCCGATATTCTTTTCAGGACCGGTTACGGGCTGACGGAGGCATGCGGAGCCTGTTCTCTTGTCGCAAACAAATATGAAAAACTCCCGACAGGCTGTGTCGGAGCTCCCGTTACCGGCACAAGGGTCTGTGTTGTAAAACCCGGCACTACGGAAGTCGTGCCCGACGGCGTGGAAGGCGAACTCTGTTTCCTCGGTCCTTCGGTGATGAAAGGATACTACAAAAACGAGGAGGCCACAAAGGATGTTCTCCGGCTCCATGACGACGGAAACGTCTGGCTCCACACCGGCGATCTCGTCGTGATCAGAAAGGACGGGAACATCTGTTTCCGTTCCCGGCACAAACGTCTTGTGAAGGTGAACGGTTATAATGTGTATCCAACCCTCATCGAGGAGGCGATGCAGAATCATCCCGATATCAAACAGGTCTGCGCCGTTGCGACGCCCTGGAAACTGGACAGAAAAATCAAACTGTTCGTTGTTTTAGAAAAGCCGCTCGGCTCCTTTGATGATGCAGAAGAAGAGAAGCTCCTGATCGAGTATGCCAAAGAGCAGATGAACCGCTGGAGTGTTCCGGTCAAGGTGGAGTTCGTCGCCGACCTTCCCATGACGAAATTCAACAAGATAGATTACCGTCTTTTGGAAAAACAGGAACTTTCAAAGGCAAACGAAAAAAAGCAGGCTGAGTAACGTATGTCCCGTCCTGTATTTAGAGACGATGCGAAGACGGAACTGGAATACTCGGATGAGACAAAACAGTCCCTCTATTCCATGTTCAACTATGGAGTGGAACATGCAGGCCGCGAGGCCGTGGCCATTCAATATTTCGATAACTGCATCACATACGGAGAACTGCATGATCTCGTCAACGCATGTGCCGCCGGATTTCTCGAGCACGGCGTAAAGAAAGGCGATTTAGTCACGCTCTTTCTGCCGAACATCCCACAGTGCGTCATTGCGGTCTATGCCCTGAACCGGATCGGTGTGGTATGCAATATGGTTCACCCCCTCTCCACCTTATCAGAGTTAGAGAATGCGGTCAAACTCACCGAAAGTAAACTCATCCTCACATTCGAGCTGAACGAAGGTCTCGCGTCCAACTTCGATCTCGATATCATCCGATGCAGAACGCCGGGATACTTCCCGCCGGGTCCAAAAGGCTTCGTGATGAAGACCGTCTACTCCTACACGGTCCGAAAATCGCCGAAGGCCGCGTCCCGCGTCACCGAGTGGACCGATCTTCTGGCGGCCGGTAAAAAGCGGCTTCAAACAACGCCTCTCCCGCCTTTAGAAGGAAAAGCCGATGACACGGCCGTCATCATGTACACCGGCGGTACGACCGGGCCCGCCAAAGGGGTCATGATCTCGAACTGGTCGGTGAACTATGTCACGACACGCCTTCTTCTGGAAAACGTCACGCACACCCCTCATATCGGCGATGGATTCCTCGCAATCCTTCCGCTCTTTCATGCGTTCGGACTTGCGGTCTGTATCCAGGCCCCGCTTTCATCAGGCATGCGGGTCATGCTCTCTCCCCGTTTCAATGACAAAGAATGCAGCAGTCTTCTTCTCAAAGAGAAGGTCGCCTATGTGATCGGCGTTCCCGCGATGTACGAGCGGATGTATCCGTATCTGAAAGATCACGACCTCTCGTTTATGAAGCACGTGGTCTGCGGAGGAGACTGGGTGAGTCACGACCTCGCCTACCGGTATAACGCCATATTGGGCAAGGACAAGGGAGGTGCGGAATTCCGTCCTGGCTACGGGCTGACCGAGGCCTGTGGGACCTGCTCTCTTACGCGGAATCATTACCGGGCATTCCCCGAAGGATGCGTCGGGATCCCGGTCGAGGGAACGGACATCTGCCTCGTGAAGCCAGGGACCGTTGAATTGGTTCCCAAAGGGGAAGAAGGAGAGCTGTGTATATCCAGTCCTTCGCTGATGAAAGGCTATTATAAAAATCCCGAGGCGACGGATGATGTCCTGAAAATCCATCCCAACGGAAAATGCTGGCTCCACACGGGAGATATATTCGTCATCGGCGAAGAGAATAATCTCTGCTTCAGATCACGTATCAAACGGCTGGTCAAGGTGAACGGGTATAACGTCTACCCTCCCTTAATCGAAGCGGCAATGGAGGGGTGTCCGATCGTTGCAAAAGCCTGTGCCGTCGGATTTAAGTGGCGGGATGACAGACGAATCAAACTCTATGTGACGCTTAAGCGGAAGATGGATCATGCCGAAGCGGAAAAACATCTTCTCGCCTTTGCAACCGAACATCTGAATCACTGGAGTGTTCCAAAAGCGTTCGTCATTCTCGACGAGATGACGATGACGATGATGAACAAACTCGATTACATGGCGCTGCAGGATAACGTCTAACCTCTTTTTTATGCCGGCATCCCCTTTCGGCACGCCGTTTCCGGCCGAAGTATAAATACTATTTGGGGCTGGAGTACGTCATCAATTTATGCGGTATTTGTTCAAATTCCGCATGACCGCCAGCTATAATATGCTATCATTCATATGTATATGGTTCATGACCGCCCGCATATACAGATATGATTCCATCACCAAACTGGAGTACACAAATGAGACAAAACGGTCTCTCTATACCATGCTCACCTACGGTGGAACCCATGCAGGACCCGAAGGAATTGCCATACAGTATTATAATAATCATATCTCATACCGCAGTCTGATGGAGCAGGTACATGCCTGCGCTGCCGGACTCATTCAGCACGGTGTGAAAAAAGGCGATTTCGTCACCATTTTTCTGCCGAACATCCCTCAAAGCGTTATCGCCGTGTATGCCGTCAACCGGATCGGCGCCGTCTGCAATCTCGTGCATCCCCTCTCGACAAAAGAAGAACTCCAATATGCGGTGGAATTCACCGAATCCCGGATCGTGCTGACCTTCGAGATCAACGAAGAACATTGTTCCGGTCTCGATGTAGAGGTTATCCGCTGTAAAACGCCGGCCTACTTCCCCGCAGGAATCAAAGGGCTGGTCATGAAAACGGTGTACAACCACTCGGTCCGTCATGCCAAACAGACGACCGGAAGATCCTGCGAATGGAGCACTCTTCTTGACGAAGGGCGCGAATGGTTGAAAACCGCATCCCTTCCTCCGGACGATGTTAAGCATGAGGACACTGCCGTCATCATGTACACCGGCGGGACAACAGGCCCCTCGAAAGGCGTGATGCTGTCGAACACCTCGGCCAATTATCTGGCGACCCAGCTTCTTTATGACTATGCAGACGGCACTCCCCATATCGGTGACGGGTTCCTTGCCGTCCTGCCGATCTTCCATGCATTTGGTCTGACCGTCTGTATACACACGCCGCTTGCGTCGGGAATGCGGGTCGTTCTCTGTCCGCGGTTCGATGCGAAGGAGTGCGCACGTCTCATCGTCGAGGAGAAGATGGCGTTCCTTTGCGGCGTTCCTGCGATGTACGAGCGGATGTATCCGTATCTGAAAGGAAAGGATCTCTCCTGCGTCAAGCATCTGGTATGCGGCGGTGACCGCGTCTCGCCGGATCTTGCCTACCGGTATAACGACATTCTCGGAAAAGCTCACGGAGGTGCGGAGTTCCGCCCGGGTTACGGACTGACCGAAGCCGGCGGAGCATGCGTCATCACAGGCGTTCATTATTCCTCGTTAAAGGAGGGAGGGGTGGGCGTCCCTCTTGCCGGAACGGAGATATGCGTTGTTGTTCCCGGAACGACCGATGTCCTTCCAAACACCGAAGAAGGAGAGTTGTGTATGATTGGTCCTGCCATCATGACCTGCTACTACAAAAATCCGGAAGAGACCGCCGCCGTTCTCCGCATGCATGAAGACGGTCGTGTCTGGCTCCACACAGGAGACATCGTTTCGATCGGTGACGGGAACAACATCAATTTCAGGTGCAGGTATAAACGGCTGGTCAAGGTGAACGGATATAACGTCTACCCCCTCATGATCGAGGCCGTCATGGAAAAGTGCCCGATCATCTCCCAGTCCTGTGCGATGGGTATTCCCTGGAAGACGGATACAAGGATCAAACTCTATGTAACGCTGAAGCAGAAGATGGATCCCGAGGCCGCGGTAAAAGACATCATCGCCTTTGCCAAAGAGAATCTGAATCACTGGAGCGTTCCCGTCTCGATCTCGATTCTGGAAGCAATGCCCCTTACCAAGATGAATAAAACGGATTACAAAGCGCTGGAAAAGCATGATTAGCTTTTCATGGTGAATGAAAAAATATAAATGAGAATATCTATCAACCCATTTTTTAACGCGAATCATGATTTAAGGAAGATTGGCTACATCCATACCCCCTCACCCCCCCAAAAAAAGAAGAATACCCATTATTCCTTGACGTTTTTTTTTTTAAATTTACACTCTGTTTTGAATCGTTTTCACCTGATAGATATTATAACAAAATGCAGCCAGCATATTTTTCACTCGTACTCTTTGCAGCGTTGTTACCTTTA
>NIZU01000065.1 GCA_003315675.1 Methanocorpusculum sp. MCE | reverse complement strand
GGCGTTGATACAGTGGTCTGGCAGGAGTTTCAGAGACAACTTGACCTGAAAGGTCTGAAAATTGAACAAGGTATGATTCAGGATGCAACGTTTGTGTATGCTGAACCCGGTCATTGTAAGAAAGACACGCCGCGAGGAGATCAGGCAAAAACACGACGGGATAAAGATGGAAAAATCATGTCCAAGAACGGCAAAATACACTATGGCTATAAACTTCATACCATCATGGATACGACGCACGATCTTATTCGACGCATTGAAACCACCACGGCAAATGTTCATGATAGTCAGGTGGACCTCTCAGAAAAAGGGGAAGTGGTCTATCGGGATCGGGGATATCAGGGAGCAAAATGCAAGGGATATAGTGCCACAATGAAAAGGGGAGCGAGAGGGCATCCCATTGGCATACGAGATAAACTGAGAAATCTGCGAATAAGTAGGAAGAGATCAAAGGGCGAGAGACCCTATGCAGTGATCAAAAATGTTTTTCATGCAGGGTTGGTGAAGGTAACAACGCTGCAAAGAGTACGAGTGAAAAATATGCTGGCTGCATTTTGTTATAATATCTATCAGGTGAAAACGATTCAAAACAGAGTGTAAATTAAAAAAAAACGTCAAGGAATAATGGGTATTCTTCTTTTTTTGGGGGGGGGTGATGGGGTATGGATGTAGCCAATCTTCCTTAAATCATGATTCGCGTTAAAAAATGGGTTGATAGATATTCTCATGTTTTTCATGCAGGGTTGGTGAAGGTAACAACGCTGCAAAGAGTACGAGTGAAAAATATGCTGGCTGCATTTTGTTATAATATCTATCAGGTGAAAACGATTCAAAACAGAGTGTAAATTAAAAAAAAACGTCAAGGAATAATGGGTATTCTTCTTTTTTTGGGGGGGGGGTGATGGGGTATGGATGTAGCCAATCTTCCTTAAATCATGATTCGCGTTAAAAAATGGGTTGATAGATATTCTCTGCAATGTTAAGAGGATATCCTTCGTCAAATGGCATATTAGCGTACTGTCCTCCCACTCCGGAAAAAATTATTTTGCCGGTTTCTTCACATGAGTCTTCAGCCTCTCCCAAATCTCCGTATGTTTCAGCGAGACCGAGCCAGGGTAGGCTTTGGCCATACGTCTGCCCTGATAGTGGAATTTGGAAAGAAGCTGATTCTCATCCAGCCCTTCCACGATTTTTTCATGGAGGGTATCACGGATCTTCGCTGCCTCGACAAGAGTCGTCTCTACTTTAGCGTTGATGATCTCCTCTGCTGCGCGAAGCCGCTCGTTCAATTTCAGGAGAGAGAAGACGGAGATGCCGATATCCAGTAATATGATCAGGAAAATGATTCCGGCCGCGATGTTTATGACTTTATCCGGGATCTGGGTTGCTGCATGCGTGCTCAGCGGTTCTATGATCATGATAAAAAGAACGGATAGGAGACCAAAGAACAGTGAACATTTCAAACATATCCATCCCTTGACGTTGAATCTGTTTTTGGAGTAGTCCCATAATTTCATATGGAACCATGTTTCCAAGATCGCTGCAACTGTGTATTCAAGAATCGTTGCAAGGAGCATTCCTCCGAGGAAGACGAGGATGATATTGATGATGGTGAGGTTGAATGTGGGGACTGGAGGAGAAAGCGGCCCAAGTGCATTCACGGCAATCATGATCAGCACGGCGCCAAATCCGTAAATCGGGATAATCGGGCCGTTTAAAAATCCGCGGTTGATGAAATGTTTGGCTATCACCGAGCAGTATGTCGTCTCCCAGATCCATCCAAGAAAACTGTAAAACACGAACCCGAGAAAGTAGGCGGCAGGTAGCATGATGTATTTTAGGTCAAATAAGGTAAAAAAAAAGATACGGGCGTTGTATACTCTCCCCGCCAAAAACCGATTCGTCAATCCCGTATTCTTTTGAACCTGAATTTGGCAGTTGGCAAATATACTTCTCCCACCTCTCATTCCTTTTTTTCTGATTGTGGGGTGCGGGAGGGCGACTCCGGCGCGGGGAGCGAAAGCGACGCAAGCCTTGAGCAAACCTTCGGTTTGCTCTCCGACTCGAATCTACGACCCTCGCTTTTCGGCTCACCCCGTACACTCGCAAGTTTCCTTCGAAAACTTGGTCGCAAGGCAAAGCCTTGCTAGGCTGAGGTCGTCCGCTTTCAGCGTCCGCCCCGCCCCCTAAATTCATGTCATAGAACGTCCAAATACTACCCCATGAAGTTTTCGCGGGAAATTGAACTTCGGGGCCACATTGTAGATTCCGGTATCCTTGCCAAGGTTATGGACACCGTGGTCGAATACAATGGTGATTTTGAAATGGAAGAGTTCATATTAGGCCGGCTGAAGACGGAGCCGAGTTATGCGAGAATGCAGATTTCTGCAGAGACGCCTGAGCAGCTTAGTGCCCTGATCAGCGAGCTTCGCCGTTTAGGTGTCCTTGTCTCAGGGGAAGCCGAGGCTGAGCTCGTCTCCGTCATAAAAGCAAAAGTAGCGCCGGAGGTATTCTACTCAACAACCAATCACCCGACGTATGTCCATTATCGGGACACCTGGATTCCGGTCGAAACCATGAAAATGGACGCCCTGATCTCGGTCGATACGAAAAACATGACCGCAAAATGCGTCGTGCAGGGAAAACTTCAGCCCGGAGACACCGTGGTCGTCGGCGAAGAAGGCGTTAAGGTCGACTTCCCCGAGCGTCCGCGTGAGATCGGTGTTTTCGAGTTCATGGGCGGGAACGTCTCTTCCGAGCGGCCAAGCCGCACCATTGTCAGCCGGATTGCCAAAGAACTCCTCGCGGTCAAAGCCTCGGGAAAAAAGGTCGCGCTTGTCGGCGGACCCGCGATCGTGCACACCGGAGCATCCGACTCGGTGGCCGCCATGATCCGCGAAGGCTATCTGGACGTCATCTTCGCCGGCAACGCCCTTGCGACCCATGATCTTGAGAGCAGCATCTTTGGAACATCCCTTGGAATGAATCTTGCGACCGGCGAACTCGTGAGCGGAGGACACCGGCATCACCTGTATACCATCAATAAGATCATGAACGCAGGATCGATCCGTGCCACCGTTGAATCTGGATTGGTTACCCGCGGGATCATGTATGAATGCATCAAAAATAATGTTCCCTATGTGCTTGCCGGTTCCATCCGTGACGACGGTCCCCTGCCCGACGTTATTCAGAATGTCATGGAATCCCAGGATGCTATGCGTCGGCATATCACGGAACTGGGAATGGTCTTGATGGTAGCCACACTCCTGCACTCCGTTGCTGTTGGAAATCTGCTACCATCCCATGTCAAAACCATCTGCGTGGATATAAATCCTGCATCGGTCACCAAACTCATGGACAGAGGAACCTCTCAGGCGATCGGCCTGATCAGCGATGCCGGAACATTTATGCCGCTTCTTTTGGAAGAGTTGAGAAATCAGTCGAAAAACTGATGCTCAGAATATTTTGCGGGAAAATCTCCCCCTCTTTTTGCACGGCTCACGTAAACCTCAGCTGGATTACCTTCAGAAGGATTATTGAGCCGTCCGTGAATATCCCCCTGACGCCCACATTTCTTGTTCCCGTTATCTGAGATGCGATGCCGACATATATTACCTCTTTTGCTCCGCTCGGCACATCCCTTACGACGGGAGCGTAGCCTTCGATCTCCAGGGACAGCTGCATCAGTTCGCTCAGTCTTCTTCCTTCATAGATCGTCACAACGATGTCATTTCCTGAAAGCGCAGGATGTACCAGAACATCAGGGTCGCTGAGGGACTGATCAAGAATATAGGATGCGCCGAACAGTAATCCGCCAAGAGATGCAACCAGAATTAGGATGACGGTTATCACGAGAGATATCGCCATAACCGTCCTTCTCTGTTTTGGACTTTTTTTCTTGTAGCGAATAACCATTTCAGCTCACCCGAGGATGATCAGACTGCCGACATAGGTGGCGGCATCTATCGGTTCAACGTAGATCATTACGTATTGTTCTTCGTTTGGAGGCGGGATCCCCCATAGACCATACATCCATCCTCCGCCCGCCTGAGCAAGAGAAATGACCTCGCGGGCGATCGGCATGCCAAGAGAATTCGTCATACCCAGCTGGTTAGTGCCCGCCAATTCCGGGTTCAGCGCATCGGCAAGGTCAATACCGTTTTCCGTGACTGCAAATGGGTACAATCCTTTGATCTGCAGGTCACTTTTTGGATCATTGATCATCGCGATAACCGCCGGGATCCCTTCGGTTTTTGCCAGATACTGCATGTTTCTCACCAGATATGTCAGATCCTCGCGTTTGGTCCAGGTGACGTACTGAGTTTGGGACAAGGGATTGTCCTGAACATATATGCCTGCACCTATAAACCAGGTATCATCCACCGGTATCACATACGAGAGTTTAAACTCCTGAGCATACTGATGGTCCGGATTTGGCCCCATATAATACACGTATCCCCCGCCCTGCTGTGCTCTGGCGGCCATTCTCTGCAGGATCTTGATTCCGCGTTGGGATCTTCTCTGATCCACCGGTTAACTCCGATGAGGCCAGGCTGATACGGGAGAGACAATGTCTCTCCGTCCATGCCGTAGGCAAAGATGTACAGTTCCCCGTCGACGAACTCGCCGTTTTGATCGTTGAATGCACGTAAGGCCTCTTCTTTGGTATGGGTCTGGGTATACACATACGCCTTTTCAACAAAAGATTTCAGTTCCTCTGTTGTCGGGGTCGCCGTGGTTTCGTTTGTATCCTTTACCTCAGCATTGTCAGTTACGACCATCCTCCATTCCATGCCGTATCCGGGATACACCGTGTCCCAAACCGCATTTCTCTGACTGAGGTTTACCCAGGTGGCATCATAGAAAAAGTATGAGACATTTCCCGACGGATGTTCAACCACCATCTTTGCTGCGTTTTTTGTGGTATAACCCTGATACAGGGAGTCAGTGAGCAGGTTTTTACCGATCTCTTCTGTGTCTTTATCATAAATCACCAGACCGTCGGGTTGGGCAACCCATAAGGTGTAGCCGTATTCATTTCTGAGATATTCATTGAGTCCCGAGAAACGCGACCCTGTATTGATCCCGATCCGAAGTGTTCCGTTATAGTTCCCTTCGGCGTCGTACACCGGAGATGTGATGGTTACTCCGTTATCCTCAAAGAGTAAGCATGAATATCTGGATACGATACACGCGGGTCCGGCAGCTTTGAGTTCCTCTTCGGTATAATGATTCGTTGCCTTGCCGACACCGATCTCCATGGTTTTCCCCAGATCCTCGGTTGAGGCAATGAGCGTATCATTCGTATCGAACAGTCCTGCTTCGAACGAAAACGGGATATCCCGTCTTAGTTTGAGCAGGGCAAGTTCAACAGCATGCCTGCTCCATATCTTTGGTGATTAGATAGGTCAGCGGATAAAGAGCCGCATCCATCTGATTGATTTGTTCGGCGGGCACCGGTTCCAGTTGTGTGGTGTTCTGTGCTGAAATGATACACCCAGAGGTAAAAATAAGAAACAGCAGTATCCCAATAACACCGATACTCAGATGTCGTATCATATTCTCACCCAGATCCTGTATGTGAACAATACGGGGGGAGATGTTTTATATCTACGCATTATCGCTGCCATCTCACTCCAAGATCATATAACTGGCAAAGTAGGTGTCGTTCCCTGCCGGCTCCACATAATCCAGAACAAACACCTCTTTTTGTTTTCCCGAGTCCCAGGCAAGCGTATACATAAGTCCGCCGCCTGACTTGCCCTGGGATATTCCTTCTCTGACAAACGACATTCCGTAACTGTTGAGACTGCCGAGCTGATTGGTCCCGACAATCGCCGGATTATTTGCGAATGCAAGGACAGTGCCGTTTCCGGTGATCGCAAACGGATAGAGGCCTTCCCGTTGGAATGAACTGCTTGGATCCATGATCATTTCGGTAACTGCAGGGATCCCATCGACCGCTGCAAGATACCGCATGGTTCGAACCTGCTTAATGAGCTCGTTTCGTAACCGCCAGTCAATACTGACCGTATGGTAAAACGGAGCATTATGTTCGTATAATCCCGCACAGATGTACCATTCGTTGTCTATCGGAATAACATTGGAGAGCTTCAGTTCGGTTGAGTAACCCACCGTCGGGTTTGGATACAGATAGAGCACATACCCTCCGCCCTGCTGGGCCCGGGCAATCGTTCTCTGTACATATTTTACACCGGCAGGATCTTCTGCAAACCAGGCATTTTCTCCGATAAGCTCCGGCTGATACGGAACTGACAACACGGTGCCGTCCATTGTTCCGGCGAATATGTAGAGTTCGCCATCGATGAATGACCCTTTGGGATCATTGAATGCTGCAAGCGCCGCGGTTTTTCCCTCTTTCTGAGCGTAGAGGTAGGCATTAGTAACGAAGGCTTTCAGCTCTTCAGGGGTTACTGTCAGTCCGCTGACCTCATGAGGAATTGGCGTATTGTCCGTAAGCACGACCCGCCAGTTCTGTCCGTATCCGGGTTCGAGCGTATTCCAGACGACGTTCGTCTGGGATATGTTGTGCCAGGCTGCCGAATAGAAAATGTAGGATGCATGTCCCGATTCGTTTGCAAGAATATCTTTGGCTGCTGAAGTGAATGACGGTGTGTAAGCCGATGAAGGGTTCGTGAGGTCGGATCCGATATCGGTCATATCTTCGTTATAGAGCATGAAACCGTTCTCCTGAGCGGCCAGATGGTGTACCCGTATTTCGTCCTCAGTCCCTCTGCCGGCCCGGAGAGGAGGGATTCTATATTAAGAGATACCTGCAGAGTACCGTCATACGTACCTTTTGCGTCGTAGACCGGAACAATAACTTTTACTCCTCTGTCTCCGTTTTGGAATGTGACGTAATTGGATATTATACAGGCTGAGCCGGCAGCTCTGAGCTCTTCTTCGGTGTACGGGGTGGTTATGATTTCAGTTCCAACGAGCTGCTGGTAATTTTGTTCCCCGGTAATAGCTGTCAGAATGTTGTTCTTATCGAGGCGGCCGGCTTCATAGGACAGGGGGATCTCGCTTTTGAGTTTCAGTAAAGCCAGATCGATCGCTGGACCGTCTTTTGGCATGCCGTCGAGTCCTCTCGCCGCATTCCACACGGATGCGGTGATATCCTTCATCTGCTCATCGATGCTCTGCATATATGGGTAGAGGGCGGCGTCCATCTCAGCATAATATTCCTCGGAAACCGGCTGTAGTGTCGGTGTTTCCTGAACGGGAGTAATACAGCCGGATGCCGATATGAAAAGAAGAACTATCAGTATGAAGAGAATCTTTGAAAAAGCACGGTGTATCATGATTGGACTCCTTAGTGAACAATAGTAAAGGGAAAGTTCTTATACCTTTTGTTAAGGGAAGTGTTGGGATTTTCTGGAAGGGTCAATGTATGTTTGTGGGATTCGTTTGATTTATACCTCGCGCACATCAGAGATTTGATCGCACGTCTATCAGCGTCAAACCCGCACATCAACTCTGCCGCGAAAAGGGGGACTGGGGAAGGTAATGCCTGTTTCCCATCCATCCCATTCTTTTTTGTTCGTGTGTGTAACCGTTTTCGTGAATTTCGTGTGATGTCCGCCGGTGAAAAACAGGAGATGGAAAAACCAGCCGACATACCACAACAAGAATCAGTTTTGCAGACATTCTGCGAGGGAGAGGCACGCTTCACTCTTCCACTCCGCTCATGTTCCCCCATCTCCCGCATCAACACCCCGAATTTTTCCACGCTTCCATTCGAAAACCACTATTTCGATTCCAAAATTACCGTCTGCCAAGCAAAAACACCCCTTTGCCAACATCAAAAAATCATACCTCAAACAAAAAATACGCCGAATCCTGCCGATTTGGCCCGCAAAACACCGATACTATATAAAGGATTGCCCAGGCGCCTGAAAAAAAACGATACCCCCGGAAAAACTACCTACCTACGTATGTAGCTACAGCGGAAGAAAAAACTCTCATCAATCACTTTTTTTTCAGGCGCCTGGTCTCTTATTATTATTATTTTATGTACATTGCAGAAGAGAGAGAGAAGGAAAGAAAAAAACCAAAATGAAAATTACTCCTATATAAATTAGTAACGCAGTAGGTAGGTAGTTTTTCCCAGGGTATCGTTTTTTCCAGGCGCCCCCCTATTGATTTATATACTATGACCGCATGATGGAGAAAATACGCCGAATCTTGCCGATTTCGATTTTTACCCACAAAAAATCATCATTAAAAAATGGTCAAAATTGATCGGCGCGAGGTGATTTTGGAATCGAAACACCTATTTGCGAATGGAAAAATGAACAAAATTTCGTCCGTGAAGATCGTCCCAAAAACGACCCCGACATCCCCAATCCAATTCGGAAAGGGTAAGGCCGGGTCTGGATGTATGAGAATTCCACCGCGAATCTACGCGAATCGCATTTTCCTTACGCTGTCTTCTTGTCATCGTCGTTTCACTACTCGGCCGCGTGGCCGGAACGCCAGCGTGGAAAGTCCACGAGCTGTAAGCTCGTGAGACGTCTCAAGAGCCTTTGGCTCTTGGACAAATGCTGGAAAACCCGCGTCGCGGTTTTTCTCCTGAGAAAATCCTGTCCTCTTTTGTTATTACAATAGGACTTACGCGGTGTGGTTGTGAATCCAATTCGGGAAGGGTACGGCTGGGTTTGGAAACCTGAGGTTATTTAACCGCAAATCTCCGCGAATTAACGCGAATCGCATTTTTCTTGCGTTAGGGTGCTCTGCTTCGGCTAATCGCCTACGCAGAATCGCACCCTCTCTGGAAAAATGCTGAGGAAAAACCCGCATGCGTGTTTTTCTTAGCTTGCATATCTTTTTTCTGCAAAAAATAGATGAACAATCCCTTTTCTTGATCAGGGGTGCGGGGCCGCGACTCCGGCGCGGAGCGGCCCGCGGGGGAATATCCTATTTGCTAAGGCCCCTATACGTTTTCAGGTAGTTCATCTGGAGTGAAGGATTCAGATAGGAAATATGTGGTGATTGTGAGGATACAATTCGGGAAATATATGGCTGCGTGTGGAAGCATGAGAAAGCCCACCGCGTAAGTCCTATTACAAGTATTTGAGAATCTTGAAAGAAAACCCGCGACGCGGGTTTTCCAGCATTTTTCGTTCCGCCGTCCCGGCTACGCGGAGCCGATCAGGCGTAGCGTAGTGACGCGACCGAAGGTCAAGAGGGCGGAACAAGAAAAATGCGATTCGCGTAGATCCGCGATTATTCGCGGTGGGATTTCTCATGATTCCACACCCAACCAACTCCTTCACGAATTGGATTCACACCGACACTGCGTAAGTCCGATTCTCGTTTCAAAGAATACCTTACACGAAGTCAGAGTAAGTCCAGCATAAAAAAAATCTCTTCTCCTGCATCATAAATCAGAGGATCCTTCCCACAGGCCGCTCCGCGCCGAAATTACACGTCTATCAACGTGCTTGGCCGGAGAAAAAAACGTAATCAGGTCAGGTAAACTTAATGGTAGTAAGCTTGAGAAGCTGCGTCCTGCCGTCTGAAAAAACACCGCGGACGGCAATATCCCGTACACCTGTTACGCCGGCGCAGGCTTCGGTAAAGTGGACTTCCCCGGTCCCGCAATCAGGTGCCGGCTGCATACTAACGGATTTCGGCAGCGAGACTCCTTCGATCTCCAGTGAAACCATGGTAAGTTCATCAACTCTGCGTCCTTCATAGATCGTTACGATCACATCATTGCCAACCACAAAAACATGCAGCAGTACATCCTGGTCTTCCAGTGATTTATCAATGACATACCCGGTTCCAAGAAGCGCTGCGCAGGCACAGGCAGCTACGATTATGATCGAGACAATAGCTAAAACGCTTGCCATGATCAGGCGTTTCTCTTTTTGACTCTGTTTCTTATATCTTAGTGCCATACTCACTCCAAACGCATCATACTGCCGTAATAGGTCTCATCGTCGGCTGGTTCCACATAAATAAGTACATACACCTCTTTATCCAGAGTTGAGTCCCATACGAGGCTGTACATCAGCCCCCCTCCGGATTCTGCCAGAGAAATGATTTCCCGGATTGGGGACATTCCATAGGAATTTGTGTAGCCAAGCCGGTTCTTTCCGGTCTGTGACGGATCGTGTGCATTGCAAAGAACGGTACCCTTTGGATCCAGAGCAAACGGATACAGTCCATCGACCTGAATCATACTTTCCGGGTCATTGATCATCTGCAGAATCTCGTCTTTCTGGAGCGTGGCTGATAGATACTGAAGTCCCCTTACCTGGGTAATCAGCCGATTTCGCTCCTCCCAGCTGTAGTTCAGGGACATGGTCCCAGGATAGATTCCAGCTCCAATCAGCCAGTCTTCATCGACGGACATGACATATGACAGCTTTAATTCAGGCAGAAATTTATCGTCAGGGTTTGGATACTGATAGTACACGAATCCTCCCCCGAATTTTGCTTTGTCGATAAACCGCTGGAGAGGTCTCACCCCGACGATATCTTCTCCGAACCATCGGTTCACGCCAATCAGACCCTGTTGATACGGCAAAGAAAGTGTCGTTCCGTTCATGTCGTAGGCAAAAATGTAGAGTTCACCGTCGATGAACTTTCCATTCAGATCGTTGAACGCACGGAGTGCCTCTTCTTTGGTGTGAGTCTGAGTGTAAATGTATGCGCTTTCAACAAATTTTTTCAGATCCTCAGTGGTTGGTCTGGTGTTTTCATTTGGGTCGATGTTGGTATTGTCGCTGAGAACAACTCTCCATTCGATGCCGTTTGGCAGTTGAATCGTCGTCCACACGGCGTTTGCCTGTACATACTCGGTCCATCCGACGTTGTGAAACATGTATGATACATTTCCCTGTTTTTCTTCAGCTATTGTGTGCATCGCACTGCTGATGGTCGGTTCGCTGTAAAGCGGATCGGTCAATACGTTTTTGTCGAGTTCTTCGATATCTTCATCATAGATTTGTACGCCGTCCGGCTGAATCGACCAGATGGTATATCCTTCCTGCGTTTTGAGTTGGCTCACCGGTCTGGCAAAAAGGTAGACCGGGTTTAACGAGACACGAAGCGAGGCATTGTATGTACCGTTTTCATCGTAGATCGGAGCAATGACCATGATCCCCGAATCTCCTGTGACGAAGGTCAGAGGTGAAGTGACGATACAGCCGGATGTTGTATTGGTGAAATCCTCTTCAGTGACGGCGATACATGCATGAGTCCCGAAAAGGTCCTGCTCTTTTTGGCTGCCGGTTGCTGCAATAAAGGTGTTGTCGGCGCCGACAATGCCCACTTCATAAGCCGATGGAATCTTGCCGCGAAGTTGTAATAAGGCCTTTTTCAGTGTTTGGCTATCTGTTTGCGTTCCCGTGAGATTACCTGTAGTGCTGTTTGTGAGGACGAATATTTCGTTGAGTTGTTCTTCGACGGCTGGGATAAATGCATCTAAAGAGCTCTGCATATCGGCTACTTTATCATCGGAGATCGGTTCCATCTGTCGGGCCGCAATGCACCCGGTGGTCAGAATAAGCGCCAGGATCAGACATATTATGATAAAATGTATTGTTTGACTTGTCATTATGTCGTAATCCTGATGTATACAATTATGAGAATATCTATCAACCCATTTTTTTAACGCGAATCATGATTTAAGGAAGATTGGCTACATCCCTACCCCCTCACGCCCCCCCAAAAAAAGAAAAATACCCATTATTCCTTGACGTTTTTTTTTTTAATTTACACTCTGTTTTGAATCGTTTTCACCTGATAGATATTATAACAAAATGCAGCCAGCATATTTTTCACTCGTACTCTTTGCAGCGTTGTTACCTTCACCAACCCTGCATGAAAAACATGAGAATATCTATCAACCCATTTTTTAACGCGAATCATGATTTAAGGAAGATTGGCTACATCCCTACCCCCTCACCCCCCCAAAAAAAGAAAAATACCCATTATTCCTTGACGTTTTTTTTTTTAATTTACACTCTGTTTTGAATCGTTTTCACCTGATAGATATTATAACAAAATGCAGCCAGCATATTTTTCACTCGTACTCTTTGCAGCGTTGTTACCTTCACCAACCCTGCATGAAAAACATTTTTGATCACTGCATAGGGTCTCTCGCCCTTTGATCTCTTCCTACTTATTCGCAGATTTCTCAGTTTATCTCGTATGCCAATGGGATGCCCTCTCGCTCCCCTTTTCATTGTGGCACTATATCCCTTGCATTTTGCTCCCTGATATCCCCGATCCCGATAGACCACTTCCCCTTTTTCTGAGAGGTCCACCTGACTATCATGAACATTTGCCGTGGTGGTTTCAATGCGTCGAATAAGATCGTGCGTCGTATCCATGATGGTATGAAGTTTATAGCCATAGTGCATTTTGCCGTTCTTGGACATGATTTTTCCATCTTTATCCCGTCGTGTTTTTGCCTGATCTCCTCGCGGCGTGTCTTTCTTACAATGACCGGGTTCAGCATACACAAACGTTGCATCCTGAATCATACCTTGTTCAATTTTCAGACCTTTCAGGTCAAGTTGTCTCTGAAACTCCTGCCAGACCACTGTATCAACGCC
>NIZU01000064.1 GCA_003315675.1 Methanocorpusculum sp. MCE | reverse complement strand
CACAATGAAAAGGGGAGCGAGAGGGCATCCCATTGGCATACGAGATAAACTGAGAGATCTGAGAATCAGTAAGAAGAGATCAAAGGGCGAGAGACCCTATGCAGTGATCAAAAATATCTTTCATGCAGGGTTGGTAAAGGTAACAACGCTGCAAAGAGTACGAGTGAAAAATATGCTGGCTGCATTTTGTTATAATATCTATCAGGTGAAAACGATTCAAAACAGAGTGTAAATTAAAAAAAAACGTCAAGGAATAATGAGTATTTTTCTTTTTTGTGAGTGGGGTGAGGGGGTAGGGATGTATCCAATCTTCCATAAATCATGATTCGCGTTAAAAAATTGGTTGATAGATATTCTCTATTTTATTGAGGGCCACCAGTAAACATACTGAGGATCGAATCTGATTAATTTATATCAAATAAAGTGCTACGATTAACTACAGAAATGTTACAAAATGGCTGGCTCTAAACCTCCTGTCAGATGTCTTGGTCCCGTGATAAGGGACATAATTCATGCGGCCGGTATAGATGATTCTCCATAGAATATGTCACATCCCCTCTCGACTTCATGCCGGCCGTGTGATTTTTTAGCGTCAAAAATGTATATTTCAGGTAATGCTGGAATTTTTCCAGCTTTTTTTGGATATTACTGTAAATGTGGATTGCAGTAAATTTCTACATAATTAGGTAAAATTTTCGCGCATGTATCGTACATAATTCGTAAATCGGTCCCCGCCTGAAAAAACGGAGCGCGTCACATGCGCTCTTTGTCCATTTGTGACTTGAAAGACCCCGCCGCGCCGGAAATATGCACATACATCGCAACGTGTCTGGAAAACACTCTGAAGATGCGCATGATTCCGTCATCATCTGATTTTCAGCGTTCTCATCGCATTCAGTATCGCAATGAATGCGACCCCGACATCTGCAAACACTGCTTCCCACATGTTCGCAATTCCCAGTGCGGCCAGGATCAGCACGAAAAATTTCACGCCGAGGGCGGACACGATGTTCTGGAATACGAGATGCATTGTCCTGCGTGAGAGATGTACCGCAGATATGATTTTCATTGGATCGTCATCCATCAGGACAACATCTGCGGCTTCGATCGCCGCATCGGATCCAAGGGACCCCATCGCAATCCCGAGATCAGCACGCATAATGACCGGAGCATCATTGATGCCGTCTCCAACGAATGCCGCGGTTCTTCCTGACCGCTGTTCTGCCAGAATATTTACCATTGCCGCGACTTTATCCTGAGGGAGGAGCGACGCATAATACTCGTCGATTCCCAGCTTGCCGGCAATTGAGGCCGCTGCTGATGGAGAATCCCCGGTAAGCATAACGATTCGATGAACGCCGTGTTTTTTCAGTTCAGCCACTGCCTGAACGGCAGTAGGTTTGACTGTGTCGGCAAGCCTTACCCATCCGGCATATTTTCCATCAACGGCAACCTGAATCACTGATCCTTCATGGGAAACATCGCCTGTGCTGATCCCCAATTCCTGCAGAAATCCCGTGTTTCCAACCACAATCCGTCGGCCGCGATAGGCAGCCTTAAAACCATGACCTGCGCACTCGAAAACATCCGTCAGATCACCGGTATGGACAGGCTGCTGATATGCAGCCCGTAAAGAAACACCGATCGGATGGCTGCTGTAGGCTTCGGCATGTGCGGCAATTTCAAGCAGTTCTCTTTCAGAAATTCCGAGCGGATGTATCTCTGTAACGGAAAAACTCCCGTTGGTAAGCGTGCCTGTTTTATCGAAAACGATCGCATCAGTTTTCGACAAAGCTTCCAGATAACTGCTTCCATTTATCAGTATCCCTGATCGCGAAGCCCCCCCGATCCCGCCAAAAAAACTCAGAGGGATTGAGATAACGAGGGCGCACGGACAGGAGACAACGAGAAAGATCAAGGCTCTCTCTATCCAGATGGTAAACGGCTCGGCGAGAATCAACGGAGGTATCACGGAAAGAATCACTGCATCAAGGACGACTGCAGGTGTGTAATACCGGGAAAATCTTGTGATGAACTGCTCGGTTTTAGCCTTTTTACCTGCTGCACTCTCCACCAGCTCAAGAATACGCGTGACGGTGGATTCGCTCAGCGGCTTTGCTACCCGAACATGAAGCACGCCGCTAACGTTGATACATCCACTGATCACCTGATCGCCGACACCGACATTGCGGAGCAGTGATTCTCCGGTGAGCGACGCTGTATCCAGATCCGACGACCCAGCGATCACCACCCCGTCGACCGGGACCCGGTCTCCTGCTTTGATCACGATATGATCTCCGACCTGCAGGATGCCCGGGTCAACTGAGACGATCCTCCTGTCCTGTTCGACATAGGCATGGTCCGGACTGATGTCCATCAGCTCTGCGATCGATCTGCGGGATTTTTCCACCGCGTAACTCTGAAAGAGTTCGCCGACCTGATAAAATAGCATCACGGCAACGGCCTCGTGATACTGGCCAAGGCAGAATGCTCCGATCGTCGCAATCGACATCAGAAAATGTTCATCAAAAACATTTCCGTGGATAATATTTTTGCCGGCACGCAGAAGAACATCCCCGCCGATCACAAGATAAACGGCGAGAAACAGCCCAAACTCAGCATACTGTGAGTAGGATTCGGGAAAGACCCCGCTTCCGGAGAGCAAAACGGCCGCAGCAAAGAAACCCGACGCTGCTATGATCCGGTGCAGGGATCGGCGTTGTTTTTTAGTTAGAGTGAAAGCCATAGAGCGGATTTTTTACTCCATAATCACACAGTCCGGCTCAACCCGTCGGCAGATGACCGAAGCTTCTTTGAGGATATCGGGAAATCGCTTATCATCCGCATCGATAATAAGCCGTCTGGTCATAAAGCTAATACTTGCCTCATGTACGCCGTCGATTTTTCTGATTCCGTTCTCCATAACAGCTGCACAATGTGCGCATTCAAGATTTTCCAGTTTGAAACTCTTTTTCATAACAGTCTCCAAATACATCTCTTCGTTGGATTTCTGGGAACATTAAGCAAAAAGTGAGTCGGAAAACAGGTATTTTCCTGCAGGAAACCGGATGAGTGATTGATATTTCATTAACTCCGGCAATGTGCTGATTATTTATAGGTAAAACTCAAACCATGTGAACTATTCTCATGGACGTAGAACGCACGAGTAATTCATGCGGCATTCTATCTACGTTCCACGTTTTCTTTTTCTTCTTTAGATAGGAGAACCACCGTTACGTTCGCGTATGGTGGTTCTCCGCTTGATCCAATACAGCGACCGTATGGTGTCGAAAACGTCCGAATCACCCAAAACTAGGTGAATTTCTATGTTAGGCATCAGTGACCCGTGGGTATGGATGACATACCTCATCTGCTTGATAGCACTGCTATTCTGCGGAATCTACGGATACATAAATTGGAACAAGGACAGTGATGATGATGACGGTGAGCACTGAGCTGACAATCGGCATCGTCGCATTCTACCTTGTGATGATCATAGGTATCGGATATTACGGATATAGACGAACAAAAAAAGTAGAAGACTACATGGTTGCCGGACGAAATACGCATCCGGCTATAATTGCCCTATCCTACGGCGCAACGTTCATCAGCACATCCGCTATCATCGGGTTTGGCGGGACGTCGGCTCAATACGGGATGAGTCTGATGTGGCTGACCGTGTTGTGTATCGTCGTTGGGGTTATCATTGCGTTCATCTGTATGGGAAAACGGATCAGACGGATCGGAAAAGATCTTGGGGCCCTGACGTATCCCGAACTCCTCGGCAAGATGTACGGATCGAAGAAGATCATCTATGCAACCGGCGCGATTTTCGTCGCGGCTATGCCCCTGTATACGGCGGCCGGTCTGATAGGCGGAGCACGCTTTATTGAAACGACGCTTGGAATCCCATACCTCACGGCCCTGCTCGGATTTGCCGGTGTTGTCGCGCTTTATGTCGTCATCGGCGGTCTGATGGCCGTTATGTACACAGATGCGGTACAGGGAGCGATTATGCTTGTCGGCATGGGCATCCTGCTTGTTCTGACCTATATATATCTTGGCGGAGTGACGGCAGCGCACAGTTCATTAGAATCTATGAGCGGTCTTGTGCCAAGCACGCTCTCCTTAATGGGAATGACCGGATGGACTTCAATGCCGGAGTTCGGCTCTCCGATCTGGATGACCGTTATTACGACCCTCGTTCTCGGCGTTGGCGTGGGGGTTCTCGCCCAGCCTCAGCTCGCGGTCAGGTTCATGACGGCAAAAGACGGAAAGTCCCTGAACCGGGCAATTCCAATCGGTGCTCTCTTCATTGTGATGATGACGGGCGTAGCGTTCACGGTCGGACCGCTGACGAATGTATATTTCATGGATAAGCTCGGCATGCTGGCAATCGAGGCAGCAGGCGGAAATGCAGATCTGATCATTCCGCTCTATATCAACTCGGCAATGCCCGAATTGTTCGTCATTATCTTTATGCTGACGCTGCTTTCAGCGGCCATGTCGACACTTTCATCTCTTCTTCATACTATGGGAACCACGCTCGGCGGGGATATCTTTGCGAGAATGAGGGGTGTTCGTTACTCTATCAGAGCGAATCAGATAGGTATTATGGTCATGATGATCGTCAGTATCATTCTCGCTGTAATGATGCCGGGAAGTATCATTGCACGGGCGACTGCCATGTTCATGGGGTTATGCACTGCCGCCCTTCTTCCGGCGTTTGTTCACGGACTCACTGCAAAGAATCCTTCCTATCTTGCTGCGAAATGGAGTGTGGCGGTTGGTGCCGGCGGCTGGCTTCTTTGGGCGGTCTTCTGTCACACGGCCGAATCCAAGATGCTTGGGATTTGTCATGCATTGTTCGGCGTCGACTCTCTGGTCGGCTCACCGTGGTGTTATCTCGACCCGCTGGTTGTCGGAGTAGTACTCTCGGTGACAGTACTTTTTGTCCTGATCCCCTTGGACAAAAAGAGAATTACTCATGAGGATCAGACGAAACTGATCTGAAAACCCTTTTTTTAATGAGTATACACCATCCGGTGTATGCAGTATTTTTTTCAGAAATGATTTCGGGTTAGAAAAAAAGGGAATTAGGTCGTGCCGCTGATCCAGTAAGCAACCATATCAGGGTGTGCGTCGACCCATGCCTTAGCAGCATCCTTCTCGGACATACCGCCTGCGATAGCATTCATGACCGAGGTGATATCTTCAGTGGTCCACTGGAATCTGCTGAGAATACCATATGCTTTTGGATCATCGGTCTTAAGACCAAGACGTGCAAGCGTCACGATGTCCTCAGCTCCGCCCTATACACCCTTTAGATCCTCAAGGAACTTGAGATCGTACCGGCTAAACTTCCAGTGCGGGGACCATCCGGTTACAACGATCCACTCATTCTTGCTGATTGCTGAACCGAGTTCGGCCGCCATACCTGCACTGCTGCTGGTGATAAGCGTATAGTCCAGGCCATACTCATCGATTGCCTGTTCGGTTCGGGACGTAATACCCGCTCCCGGCTCGACACCAACGATTCTGTTGCCGAACTTATCGGAAACGCTGTTTAACTCGTCGATCGAATCGATCGTCACATACGACGGGACAACAAGACCGATGCGTGCTGCGCCTTTGATGTTCTCATTAACGTAATCGATCCGGTCACCATAGGTGTTCCAGTAACATTCATGCGTATACGGCAGCCATCCGGTCGTCGTAAAATCGACATCTCCTTCGGCAAGTGCCTGGAAGAGCGGGCCTGCATCGACTGCGACCAGGGTTACATCATAACCCGCTTTTTCGAATACCTGCTTCATCACATTTGTACTGGCGATAGCACAGTCCCACGTGACGTATCCTATACTGATCTCTTTTGCAGGTTCCGACGACTGCGTCGTGCATCCTGCGGAAAAGAGAAGAAGTATAAGGACAAGCCCGGTGACTACGATCAGTGTTGTTTTCTTTTGCATCATAATTTCTCCTAAGTTTTTTCGTCCTAGTTTGGGAATACGACGATCATGACCCTGATGAAAGGGGGGATTTTACCAGAAGAAACGAATGCCTGAGTTCAGTCAGACACCCCGTCTTCATCCGGCTGTTATGGGGTTTCGTTTTTTGACAGAAACGGAAAACTCAGTTTCACGTCACTTCTTCCCGTACTTCGGTACAAGGTTCTGCGTGATCCGGTCGAATATGATTGCCAGAATAACAATCGCAAGTCCTGCTTCGAATCCCATGCCGATATCAACCCTCTGAATACCGACAAGAACCTGATATCCGAGTCCACCCGCACCGATCATGGAGGCGATCACGGTCATCGAAAGGGCAAGCATAATACACTGATTGACCCCGGCCATAATCGTCGGAAGCGCAACCGGAAGCTGAACTTTGAACAGTTTTTGTCTGGGCGTTGCACCAAATGCATCAGCCACTTCTATCAGCTCGACGGGGACCTGCCGGATACCGAGCGTTGTGAGTCGCAATGCAGGGGGCATGGCAAAAATCACCGTTGCAATGATGCCGGGTACGCTGCCGAGACCAAAGAAGATCACGGCAGGAATAAGGTACACAAACGACGGCATCGTCTGCATGAAATCCAAAACTGGACGAAGAGCCGCATTCAGCGTATCGCTCCTCGCAGCAGCGATGCCGATGGGAATCGAAAGCGCCAGCGCGATCACCGTTGCAATGAGAACAAGGACTACGGTGAGCATTGAAAGCTCCCAGAGACCGAGATCCCATATCAGGACAAGGCCGAGCATCGTGAGGATCGTTATTTTGATATCGTGACGCGTAACGAACCAGACTAACACACCCGTGAGAGCGATCAGTACCGGTGCAGGTAATGCGAGGAGCATATCCTCGAGTCCGTTCACAAGAACACGCAGACCATCGCTGATCGCATCAAGATGCCATGAGAAATACGTCTCTATCCAGTCAAAAATCACTTCTACGGCATCGCCAATCGGGATTTTAGGCAGTTCCATTCGAATCGCCTCCTTTACGGGCTAGCGCAGCCAGAATGGATGCACGCGAAATTACGCCGTGCAGTCTGCCGGTTTCATCTACAACGGCCATTGGATACTGGCTGTCGACGATCAGAGAGAGAATGTTGGAAAGCGGCGCGTCGGGTGCAACGATAGGAATGTTCGTTTTGAGAATATCCGACATGGTTTTTCCCGTTTTCACAGCACCGATGGTATCTTCCAGAGTCACGAGACCGCGAAGATTTCTTTGGCGGGTGACAACAAAGATCATCGGGATATCATGCTCTTCCATCAGATGCAGCGCTACCCGCGGACCGGCAGTGCACTGGGCGACCGGCTCGGGACGGCGCATAACATCCTTTGCCGAGAGAACGCGGGTCAGGTCCACATCGGCGACGAACTTCTCGACATAGGCATTCTCCGGATTTGTCAGAATCTCTTCAGGCGTACCGATCTGCACGATCGAACCGTCTTTCATCAGAGCGATTCTTGTGCCGAGCTTCAGTGCCTCGTCAAGGTCATGGGTCACGAAAATAATCGTTTTGCCGAGCCGCTCCTGAAGTTCCAGAAGTTCGTCCTGCATATCGCGGCGGATCAGCGGATCAAGAGCGCTGAACGCTTCGTCCATCAACAAAATATCCGGATCGCTGGTGAGTGCACGGGCAAGACCGACACGCTGTTTCATCCCGCCCGAAAGTTCCGAGGGCATACTGCTTCCGTAGCCGCCAAGACCTACCATTTCTAGGACTTGTTCAGCCCGCTGATTACGTTCAGCTTTGGGAACGCCCATGATTTCAAGACCGAACGTTACGTTGTCCAGAATGTTTCTCTGCGGAAGAAGTGCAAAATTCTGGAAGATCATCCCAAGTTTGCGTCGGCGGATCAGCCGAAGTTCCTCATGATCCATGCCGATAATGTCCTCTCCGTCGATCTCAATCTCACCTTTTGTCGGATCAATAAGACGATTCATACAACGAAGAAGAGTTGATTTCCCACTGCCGGAAAGACCCATAAGAACGAAAGTCTCTCCACGCATAACCTCGAAAGAGACATTGTGCAGAGCGATCGTCGCATCGGTCTCTTCATGAACTTCCTTTTTTGAGCGGCCCGAACGGTGAAGTTCCAGGGCTTTTTCCGGATCATGACCAAAGACTTTGGTCAGACCATGTACACGAATAATCAGCTCTGACTCAGGCGGATCTCCGCTGCAAACTATTTCAACTATAACGAAACCCTCCAACTTAGTATTTGTTGTTAATCTTTGTTAAAATTACCCATTTTCAAAAAAGCTCATTTTAAACGCGAATTGCGATTTTTTCGCCTGTGTGTCCCTCAATTGAAAATTCAAGCCGCTGATGTCCACAAAATCAATATTTATTGCCATTTTGCCGATGGATTTTGATATAAAATCCATATTGAGCTTAGAATTTTCAAAGAACAAATGCTGAATTACAGCACACGAATATTTGATAAAATGCAGTTGTGCGCGCGGCACCATATCTGCAGGAGCATAGGTAAATCAGGGAGTATCAGGAGGAGCTGATGACCGAGTCCGACTGTTCAAAAGAACGATTGCTGCAAAAATCAGAATGACGCCGGTCGCATTCAGGAGAGTCATCTGTTCATGGAAAAGGAAAATTCCGATAAGTGTTGCAACCATCGGCTCAACAAAAGCCATCACCGATGCTTTTCCCCCTTCCACGTGTTTCAGACCTTTGGTGTACAGGAAATAGGGAAGTACCGTACATACAATGCTGAGGATCAGGATATACGGCAGAATTCCCGAATTTCCTGTAGACAGACTGACCATCTTTCCAACATCACAGAACGGAAGTATGCCGATGGCCGCAACCAGAAATGTGTATGCCGTGATTGTAATCGGATGATATTTTTTGAGAGCCAGCATCCCGAAAATCGTGTATAAGGCATAGCCAAATCCGGAACCAAGCCCAATCAGGATACCGATTTCCGTGATGCTGCTGACTTCGCCGCCGATGATGCCCGCGGTGAGAACACAGCCGCTGAATGCCAGAATAAGGGCAATGCCTTTCTGTAACGTCATTTTTTCATGGAACAAAAACACAGACATGAGCATCACAAAAAACGGTGCCGTATACAGCAATACCGATGCCATCGAGAGGGTGATATACTGGATCGAAGTAAAGTAGCAGATGTTGAAAAACACGATGCTCATGAGCCCGGTCCCGATAAACAGCCAGATATCCTTTGGAACGATCTTGAGTTTTCCCGGTCGGTGAGCAGCAAACCCGTGACAAGACAGAGAGCAGTCACTCCGCAGCGTGCTGCGGTTATCTGAACAGAGGTGAATCCTGAGGCCTGGAGTTCCCGGGTGAAGATCCCGATCGTTCCCCAGCAGACCGCAGCAAGTATGATGAGAAAAGGGGCGACCCGGTTATCACTAACGGTTCGGCGTTTGAAAATACGTGTAGATCCCATGAGCTGATTCACTATTCTCGGATGAAGTTGATTGTTTTGAGGTATTGTCACTCACACTACTTAAAGGAGGCAGAGAAGACATAGGGTTCATAGGTATTGACCGGAAATTTGAACCGTCAAAAAAGTATGGGGGGTGGAGATATATGTGAGGGTTGGACTGAATGAAAGCTGGTGTGCATCTCAGTTCTGTGTAAAGAATGCAGGTTTTTCTTAGTTTTACTCCTTGAACACATTTTCGAAGATCATATCTGATCCGGTATCGTTCAGACGCTGGCGTTCATCTCTCTCTTCTGCAAACGCAAGTACTGGAAGACTCATGTCAATGCCCGGCGTGTGCCCGAACATCTTTTCAAGTTCTACCTGCTGGGCATGCATGAAATGGGCGTTCGGAATTTCGGCAGGGCAGAGTTCCTGACACTGACCGCAGTTCACACATGAGTCGGCAATGTGGGCGAATCTGATCAGATGGAACATAAAGTCGGGCGGTGTCTGAGTCTGGTCTACAAGGTGGGGTTTTAAGGTAGAACACTCGACACAGTAACAGATCGGACTGTTTTCAATGCATGCACGGCAGGCGATACAGCGGGAAGAGTCACGCATAATTTTCGCGAGCCGCTCGGTTCCTTCACCCAGAGCTGCAAACTGACTCTTCTGAGCCTTTTTACCCATCTTGACCATGACGGACTCGATCTTTCCACGTATCTCGAGACCTTTTGGATCGGGAGAACAAACATCGATTGCCCCTGCACTGACTGCACCGTCGAATACGGCTGCGCCTTTTGCAGAACAGACCTCGACAAAGGTTGCTTTGCCTGCTTTTTCGCCGAAAACACCCCAATTACCGCAGGCAAGATCCGCCTGCCGGGGAATCTTGGTCTCGCAGCGCTGACAGTTTGCACGGCGGCCAAGGCCTTCCTCTTCCAGTTCATCGATTTTAATGCCTTTATGCTGACCGTCTTTGGTCATCACGATGAACTGTCCCTTGTCGATCTCCTCTTTGACGACGTCATCGGGATCGATACCGTACTTTTCGGCGATCATCTCGCGGGCGACAGTCGGTGAAACGGACCCTCCGCAGTTGAGACCGATGGAGAGGACATTGTCCATATTGATCTGCTGACGTTTGGCAAGTTCATACAGCGCTTTCGCGTCGCATCCTTTGACGGTGATCGCTACTTTGAGATCTTTAGCGCCGTTCAGATACCTTTTGATCAGTTTCGGGAGAAGGAACGTTCCACAGTGCAGAGATCCCGCACATGAAGCGAGATCGGCCGGATCAGTGATGAATACCGGCTGAGGATCGTAGATATCATATCACTTTCGTACCGTTAAGACAACATCAACGATCTTTGCTTCCAGAGCATACTTGAGGTGCGAGATGACTCCTCCTCCGCATTCGCCTTTGATATCGTCGGACTTCGTCCAGGCATAGAACATCTCGCCTTTTTCAGACATGATCAGGCCTCGCGAAGATAGGCGCCATCCGGTTTGGTTATCTGTTCATATGATGCAGCGGCAAACACCGGGAGCTCGGCGACGAGGGCTGTGTAAATCTCCTCCGGAGTGCCGGATGGGATGCTGATGCCAACCTTTCCGGCAAGATCAAAGAGAACATCAGCAAGCGGTTTGACACCGTCCGGCGAGGTGACTGCCTGCTTGATCTTCTGAATACGTCCCTCCCAGTTGGTGACTGTACCTTCGCTTTCGTGGAGTGCAGAGACCGGTAAAACTATGTCGGCAATTCACGAATGGGAAGTTTCGGAAGATGCGGCGACAACACTCAGTTCAAGGCTGTCGAGCTTTTCGAGAAGATCTGCATAGATATCCTGCTCCATCTCCGGAGTTTCGGCGATAATGAAGGCAGCTTTGATGGTCTCCGGAAGTGAAAGAGGAGCGATGCCCATAGCTGCAGTGCCGCGGCCGTTGTTTGTATCGTACAATACCGCAGCATTGATTTTAAGTCCGGCGGCGAGGGCCGCGGCTGCTGCATCGTTTGCCAGATAGACAACGACCGGATGGGCGGCATTCTTCAGGAGTGTACTGAATCCGGGCGGCAGTTCCGTGTACGCGTCACTGATCTCGACCGTGTCTGCCTGAACGGCAGTATAGCTATGCGGACCAAGATAGAAAATGCGGGCACCTTTTTCTTTAGCCTGGAGAATTTTGTTTCCTGTGAGGGGAAGGGCTTTCATTACATCGCCGAGCGCAAGAATCACATCGGCATCCCTGATTTCATTGAGTGTGGTGGTTGAGATTCCGGTTCCGCCGTTCACAACGCCGATCACGGCACCCAGTTCCGTGGCAAACTTCTGTACAAGGAACTGATTTTCGTTCGTGAGACGTGCTGAAGTAATAACGGCAACTTCGCCAGCGGCGAATTTTTTGAGTTCAGCTGCTTTGCCGATCGCAGTATCCCAGTCTGCCGGTTCTCCTTTGACAAAAGGCTGTTCGATCCTTGCTTCATCAAGAGCCTGGGCAGCACGAAGTCCGCGGGAACAGAGTTTCCCGGAACAGACCGGAGAACGATGAGAAGGGGCAACCCCTACTGCTTTTCCATAACGAACAACGAGATTGAGTGCGCAGCCAGTACCGCAGTACGGGCATATGGTGGTCACATAGTTCATCTGCATGATATTACCATAAAAACGGTCATTTTTTCAGCATTTAATTGTGATGTTAACTAAACCTCATTTTACTTTATTTTTGGAGAATAGTAGTGGGTTTGTAAATCTAATATTGTGTAATAAAATATGAACTTATGCAAAATACATTAACTGCGCGCGTAGGTCAAAAATGAAATCACGGTAAATTGAAAAGAGACAGAGACGGGCATGTATGTCCGTCTCTTTTTTTCGGGACTGTCATATAAGAGGTATTCGGGAGGATGTTGTTTTTTTCCTCGAACAAAGCACATCCGTCCCGCTCTTATCGCTTGCGACGACGGTCATCGGGCCTTAAAGAAGCGGAGAAAGTTCGTGAGCAAGGTACTTCTGCAGAGCTTCGGCGATCGTGATCGGTTCGGTGAGTTCATATGCAGCGATACCGCCGGCTTTCAACGCAGCAGTTGCATTCACACCGCTTTTTCCGGTTATTAAGACAGAAACGCCGTTTGATGCAAGGAGCTGTACTACCTTTGGGCCAACACCGCTTTCAGCATCGGTAAATGGATTTTGGAATATGGAGGCTGTGTTCGAGGAGAGATTGATCATGGCAAAGTACGGGGCACGGCCGAATCTCATATCTGCCGGAGAGTCGAGGGACGTTCCGGTCGAGCTGATACA
>NIZU01000063.1 GCA_003315675.1 Methanocorpusculum sp. MCE | reverse complement strand
GTGAGGGGAGGGGATTATACAGCACGACTCCGGAACATATGCCTCCTGATCACCAAAAATATCTGACGTGGAATGGTGATCGTTTCAGAAAATGGGGCCGACATATTGGAGAGAATACATGTAATGGTGTTGATTTCTTTCTTACCAATCCAAAGATTGAACAGCAGGGATACAAAGCCTGTATGGCTTTGCTGAAGCTTTCTGATAAGTATTCCCAGAAAAAACTTGAGGAGGCGTGTAAACGTGTTCTATCTTACACCGGAAAACCAAGTCTGAAAGGCGTGCAGGCTGTTTTGAAAAGCGGGATAATAGGGTTGAAATCAGTTGATATGCCGGATAAACCGGTTACGTCGAAGTATGGGATTACGCGCGGTCCGCATTATTATCAGAGGAATGATGACTGATGCTTACTGAAGAGACCATAACCAAACTCAATGAACTCCGATTGTATCAGATGGCAGAAGTATTTCGTAAATTCCAGGTGGATGCAAATTCTTCGGCACTTTCCTTTGAAGAACGTCTCGGAATTATGGTTGATCAGGAGTGGTCAGTTCGCAAGAGTAAGAAATTGTCACGCCTCTGTAAGTCGGCTGGCTATGTTTTTCCCCATGCATGTATCGAAGATATCAGGTATGATTCCACGCGCCGTCTGGATAAGACGATGATTGCAAAGTTGTCAGCATGTACGTTTATCCAAAAGGCAGATAATGTAATCATTCTCGGGGCTACAGGAACAGGGAAGAGTTATCTGAGTTGTGCGATCGGGATAGCTGCCAATCGTAATTTTTATACGGTGAAATACATAAGACTTCCTGACCTGTTTTCTGATCTGGCAGTTGCCAGAGCCGAAGGGACGTATAAGCAGGTTATTCGTGAGTTTCAGAGTGTAAGACTTTTGATTTTGGATGAGTGGCTGCTCTTTCCTTTAACAGCAACGGAAGCACGGGATGTGCTGGAGATTGTTGAGGCGAGATATGATCGAGGGTCAACTGTTTTCTGTTCACAGTTTCAGGTCGAGGGGTGGTATGAAAAAATTGGGGAGGCGACATTTGCCGATGCAATTTGTGATAGGGTCGTTCATAATGCTTATACGATTGTTCTTGAGGGGGAGTCTATGAGAAAGATTCTGGGAGTAAAGAAGTAATACGTGGAATTATTCCCACGTTCTATTTTTCATACGGATATGGGGGTATGTCATGTGCGGAATTCTTGTATCATTTCAGCGGACTTGTTGTGTCATGGTGAGCGGAATGGGTGTGTCATATGGGACGTAATATTCAACTGCTGCAATATTGTCAAAAAATACCTTTATATATGGTCTTTCAGCGTTTGGATCATCCCTATCACGATATTGTTGATATGATGAAATAGTTGAGAGAGCACTTTTAAGACTTAGGATCCATGGATACAGAGAGTCATCATCATGCAGGATTCTGCGTTTCACTCCAAGAAAGTCTACGTAGAGGAGAAGGTATTGTTTATAAAAACCACAAGCTGGTTTCTCTGTTGAGTGCATAGGTAATGGTAGTTGTATTCCTTTCAGGAGATATCAATCTAAGTTATTAAAGACCTTCAGGGATATTTCAGCTTTGGATGATGATGATATTCTTTGTATAGGACTTACGCTGTGTTAATGATAATCCAATTCGGAAAGGAGATGGCCTGATTTGGCCGCACGAAAAAAACAAACCGCGAATCGGCGCGAATCAGCCCTTCGGGCGAATCAAATCGGATTTGCTGATACTCACTCTCACAAGTCTCTCGCAAGGCAAAGCCTTGCTCGCAAACCTTCGGTTTGCTCAGCTAAGGGCGAGCCTATCGGCTCACCCCGCCCTCGACTTGCTCGTCCCTTCGTCGGGAGCGTTCGGGCAAATCCTGTCGGCGCCCCAGCGCCTCCCGATGGTTATTTCCCTTTCTCTTCTCATTTTGAGATTGTCAGAAAAGAACAATTCACTCATTTATTAATGCTGAATGAACCTCTTCCTTACAGGAGCCGCGGGGGCGGCGACAGGATTTGCCCGAACGATCCCGATGAAGGGATGAGCAAGACAGCGAAGCTGGATTGCGAAAGTGAGGATAAGCAAATCCGATTTGATTCGCCCGAAGGGCGGATTCGCGCCGATTCGCGGTTGGTTTTTCTCATCTATCTACACCCAACAACCTCCTTTCCAAACTGGAGCCACACCGCGTTACTCCTATTTAATCCATAATTCGAGAACAGCATACAAATTTCCTGAATGAAGGTTCCTCATGTCTACATGTTAGACAGTGTCCCGGTCCACACTCTCTCACACATCCTTTATAGTATTTCACGGTCAACATATTGGGATATGGACGCATACGAACTCGTCACCCGTAATACGGCTGAGATCGTCACCGAAGACGAGCTCAGAGCTTTGTTGAACAAACCAACAAAACGGGTCTATACCGGTTATGAACCAAGCGGCGAGATTCACCTCGGTCACCTGGTGACCATCAATAAACTGATGGATATGAAAGCAGCAGGGTTTGACGTCGTGGTATTGATCGCAAACCTGCACGCCTATCTGAACAGAAAAGGAACCTTCGAACAGATCAAAGAGCTTTCCGACTACAACAAAGCCTGCATCGAGGCGGTCGGTCTCAAAGGCGCGGAGTTCGTTCTCGGAACGGACGTCCAGCTCACCCCGAAGTATCAGACCGAAGTCTTGACCCTCTGCCTGCAGATCACCCTGAACCGTGCCACCCGCAGTATGGACGAAGTCGGCCGTGCAATGGATAATACGATGGTCTCCCAGATGGTCTACCCGGTCATGCAGGTCGTCGACATCCCGACCCTCAACGTCGATGCAGCGGTTGGAGGGATCGACCAGAGAAAGATCCACATGCTCGCACGCGAACACCTCCCGACCCTCGGATACAAACCACCGGTATGTATCCACACGCCGATCGTCAACGGTCTCGACGGCGAAAAGATGTCCTCCTCGAAAGGAAACGTCGTCTCGGTCGCCGATTCGCCCGAAGATATCAAAAAGAAGATGAAGAAGGCATTCTGCCCGCCGGAGACGGAAGGAAACCCAATCCTGCAGATCTTCCGGTACAACGTCTTCCCGAGAATGGATACGATCGCAATCCGCAGACCCGAAAAGTTCGGCGGGGACCTCGAGTTCCACAGCTATGCAGAACTCGAGACGGCGTATGCCGGCGGAAAGATCCACCCGATGGATCTCAAAGCCGCATGCGGCGATGCCCTCACAGAACTCCTCGCAGACGCTTACGCGTATGTGCAGAGCTACAAAAACTAATCCTCTTTTTTTATACCGGACGAAATCCCGAATCAGGCGTTCACCAAAAGAACTCGAATCCTCAAAGGCTGGTCCGATGATGCAAAATATCGTGTCACAACAGATGACGGGCTAAACCTTCTGCTTCGCGTCTCTGCCAGAGAAAAATACGACCGGAAAAAAAGAGGAGTTCGAAGCTCTCAAAACGATAGAATCCCGGGGCATTCCGGCACCGGGAGGTATGAAACCCTGGGATCTGCGGTTTGGAAAAAAAACTCGACTGGAAAAACGAGAGGTATCTTGCCTGCGGCATCCGTTTCGAGCATGACGATCTGATGCTTGCCTACATCGAAGAACACAGGCATCTGATAGAAAACCGGCCGCAGTCGTTTCAGCACGGGGATTTTCACTGCGGAAACATCATCATCGACGGAGATGGGAACCCCTGTATCATCGATTTCAACCGGATCGACTACGGGGATCCCTGGGAAGAGTTCAACCGTATCGTGTGGTGTGCGAAAAGGAGTATCTATTTTGCGGCAGGACGGATCGACGGATATTTTGATGGCTCCGTTCCGGATGAATTCTGGGATCTGCTTCTCTTATACATCAGCAGTAATACGCTTTCCTCGATCCCCTGGTCGATACCTTTTGGCCAAAAAGAGGTCGACACGGCTGTAGAAATGGCAAAAGAGGTCCTTTTCTGGTATGATGATATGAAAACTTCCGTTCCCTGCTGGTATTTGGAAGCAAAAAAGGACGGGAGTAAACTAGAATATTCCTGAAGGTATATACTCCATCATCTCATGAAAATCACCGTCATCTACGGAACGAGCCGTACGGAAAAATCCAGTACGTACAACATCGCCCAACAATTCCTGGCTGAACTTGCAGACGGCGATCAAATCACCGAATTTCATCTTCCAATGGACATGCCGAACTTCTGCACCGGATGTTTCACCTGCTTTTCCGATCCGGCGAAGTGTCCCCACTACGCATACATCAAGCCGATCTCGGATGCCATGTTAAACGCCGATCTGATCATTATCGCAGCTCCCGTGTATGTGTTTCATATGCCGGGCCAGGTCAAGGCCCTGCTGGACCACTTCGGCTATCAGTGGATAGCCCACCGGCCGATAGAGGCGTTTTTCCATAAACAGGCACTCGTTATTACGACTGCCGCCGGAGCAGGCATGCGGCACGCAGCAAAGGATGCTCAGGATTCCTTCGACTGGTGGGGCGTCGGGCGGACCTACACCTTCAAAAAAGCGGTCCAGGCTTCGGAATGGAGTCAGGTTTCCGAAAAAAAGAGAACGGAAATTGCAAAAGAAGTAAAGGCCACCTCCCAAAAAATTCGAAGACAGAAAGGATCCGGGACCCGGCTCAAAGTGAAGATGATCTTCTATCTGATGAGATTCGTGCAGAAAAAATACCGGTACAATCCAGAAGATGTAGCATACTGGAAGGAGAAAGGCTGGTTCGACGGGAAAAAACCCTGGAAGGACACCTGAAAAGCTTCACTCCCTGCCGGGAGACGGGAGGGGGGGAAAAGTACATGTTTCCTCAACCCAATACTCCATCATCGTATGAAAATCACCGTCATCTATGGAACCAGCAGTACGGAAAAATCCAGTACGTACAACATCGCCAAACAGTTCCTGGCTGAACTCGCAGACGGCGATCCGGTCACTGAATTCCATCTCCCACGGGATATTCCCACGGGATATGCCGGCATTCTACACCGGATGCTTCAACTGTTTTTCCGACACCACAACATGTCCTCACTACAAATACATCCAGCCAATTGAGGAGGCCATGCAGAATGCGGATCTGATCATTATCACGGCTCCCGTGTATGTGTTCCATGTGCCCGGCCAGGTCAAAGCCCTCTTAGACCACTTCGGTTGTCGGTGGATGGGACACAAGCCAAACCCGCAGATGTTGCGCAAACAGGCACTTGTTATTATAACGGCCGCAAGAGCCGGAATGCGGAGTGCAGGAAAGGATGTTCAGGATTCCTTTGACTGGTGGGGAGTCGGTCGGACCTACAGTTTCAAAAATGCGGTCCTGACGGGAGACTGGACAGAGGTCACCGAAAAGAGCAGAGCGGCATTTGCACAAGAAGTCAAGAAAACAGCCCGAAAAATTCAAAGACAACAGGGAGCAGGGCCCCGGCTCAAAGTCAGGATACTCTTCTATCTGATGAGGTTTGTGCAGAAAAAATACCAGTTTATTGAATCTGATGCGGCATTCTGGTGGGAGAAGGGCTGGTTAGACGGGAAAATACCCTGGAAGGACGCCTGAAAAGCGTGATTCGCTGCCGGCATTCGGGAGAGAAGAGATAGAATAAATCGTTCCACAACCCAATAATCCATCATCCAATGAAAATCACCGTCATCTACGGAACCAACCGGACGGAAAGATCCAGTACGTACAATATCGCCCGGCAGTTCATAACAGAACTTGCCGACGGTGATATCGTTACCGAATTCCATCTCCCAAGGGATATGCCGGTGTTCTGCACCGGATGTCTGACCTGCCTGTCCGACAGCACAAAGTGCCCTCACTACAAATACATTCAGCCGATAGAGGAGGCCATGGAAAGTGCGGATCTGATCATTTTCACGGCTCCCGTGTATTTACTGCATGTACCCGGCCAGGTCAAGGCTCTTTTAGACCAATTCGGCTTTCAATGGATGGCGCATAAGCCAAAAGACGTATATTTCCATAAACAGGCACTCGTTATTTCAACAGGAGCACGTATCGGCATGCGGCAGACTATCTGGGATGTCAAAAATTCCCTTGACTGGTGGGGAGTCGGCCGAATCTACCGCTTCAAAAAAACGGTCGGGATGGAAGGATGGCGTGAGCTTTCCGAAAAAAAGAAGGCAAAATTCACAGAGGAGATCAAACAGACTTCGAGAAAGATTCGCCGGGAAACGGGAGCAAAGCCCCGTCTCAAGGTGAAGATGATCTTCTATCTGATGAGGTTTGCTCAGAAAAAATTCTGGTCTGATGAGCCTCAGGCGGTCTACTGGAAAGAGAACGGCTGGTTTGCCGGAAAAAACCATGGAGAACATCATGAAACTTACTGTACTCGTTGACAACAACACCTTTATCGACAAATATTTCTACGGAGAACCGGGACTGTGCTTCTATATCGAAGACGGGACGGAAAAAATTCTGCTTGATACGGGCTACTCGGATCTTTTTATCCGGAATGCGAAAAAACTCGGGATCGATCTTTCAGCTCTGACAAAGATCGTGATCTCCCACGGGCACGACGACCATACCGGCGGACTGCCGCATCTGCTGGAACGCTTCGACACATCGTCGTTCGAAGTGATCGCCCATCCCGATACGTTTGCCGAGAAACGCCGGGGCGATCTGCCGACGGGGTCCCCCGTCTTCTAAGAGACGATGCGGGAAAAGACCAGCCAGCTTCTCTCAAAGGATCCGGTCAAAATCAGCGATCATATCTCGTTCCTTGGCGAGATCCCGATCACGCAGGAGTTCGGGCAGAGACCGAAGATGGACACGAGAAAAACGCCGGAGGGATATGTCCCGGATTATATTCTGGAGGACTCGGCGCTTTTCTATGAAACGGCTGCCGGCATCTATATTATTACGGGTTGTTCTCATGCAGGGATCTGTAATATGTGTGCGTATGCAAAAGAGCTGAGCAAAAAACCGATCCTCGGGATCATCGGCGGCTGGCATATGAAGAAGGTGGATGAGCGGGCAAAGAAGACGATTGCCTATATGCAGAAAGAAGGGATCACGGAGATGTATCCCTGCCACTGTACCTCGTTTGCGGTGAAAGCAGCGGTCCATCAGGAGATCCCGGTACATGAAGTGGGGGTCGGGCTGAAGGTCGAGTGGTGAGATTCTTCCCGTGAAAAAAGAATTTAGGGACTTAGATTCTGGAACATGATGGCCATTCTGGTGACTAAAGCTGCGAGAATGGTGTATACGAAAATCACCTGTAGAAAGATGATGAATACGGGGACGAGCGAGAGGGTCGTAAGGTCGATGCCCAATATGCCGAAGGGGACCAGGGTCGTCTGCATGTAGGCTAAGATGAGATCATTCCCCGAGGAAAGGATCGATTCATTGAGAAGATCCGCATCACGAAGCGCAAGATAGAACATCGTGAAGATAACATTCGAAAATAAAAAGGTGAGAATTTCTAACAACCTTTTTTTTGACAGAAAGTACTTTCTTTTCGTACGTTGAGTAGTATGTATGGGGACTTTCAGCAGCTTTGGCCTCAACCAGGCATATCACGAACGTTATGAAAAACTTGGCAACCGTCTCTCCGACGTTGGTAAAACACTTGATTGGGATGTGTTTCGCCCTCTTCTTGAATC
>NIZU01000062.1 GCA_003315675.1 Methanocorpusculum sp. MCE | reverse complement strand
GGCGTTGATACAGTGGACTGGCAGGAGTTTCAGAGACAACTTGACATGAAAGGACTGAAAATTGAACAAGGTATGATTCAGGATGCAACGTTTGTGTATGCTGAACCCGGTCATTGTAAGAAAGACACGCCGCGAGGAGATCAGGCAAAAACACGACGGGATAAAGATGGAAAAATCATGTCCAAGAACGGCAAAATGCACTATGGCTATAAACTTCATACCATCATGGATACGACGCACGATCTTATTCGACGCATTGAAACCACCACGGCAAATGTTCATGATAGTCAGGTGGACCTCTCAGAAAAAGGGGAAGTGGTCTATCGGGATCGGGGATATCAGGGAGCAAAATGCAAGGGATATAGTGCCACAATGAAAAGGGGAGCGAGAGGGCATCCCATTGGCATACGAGATAAACTGAGAAATCTGCGAATAAGTAGGAAGAGATCAAAGGGCGAGAGACCCTATGCAGTGATCAAAAATGTTTTTCATGCAGGGTTGGTGAAGGTAACAACGCTGCAAAGAGTACGAGTGAAAAATATGCTGGCTGCATTTTGTTATAATATCTATCAGGTGAAAACGATTCAAAACAGAGTGTAAATTAAAAAAAAACGTCAAGGAATAATGGGTATTCTTCTTTTTTTTGGGGGGTGATGGGGTATGGATGTAGCCAATCTTCCTTAAATCATGATTCGCGTTAAAAAATGGGTTGATAGATATTCTCATGTTTTTCATGCAGGGTTGGTGAAGGTAACAACGCTGCAAAGAGTACGAGTGAAAAATATGCTGGCTGCATTTTGTTATAATATCTATCAGGTGAAAACGATTCAAAACAGAGTGTAAATTAAAAAAAAACGTCAAGGAATAATGGGTATTCTTCTTTTTTTTGGGGGGTGATGGGGTATGGATGTAGCCAATCTTCCTTAAATCATGATTCGCGTTAAAAAATGGGTTGATAGATATTCTCAATCTTTTTTTATTCTTTTGCGGGCGCGCAGTTTCTGCCTGATTCCCTGAGTTTTCCGATCATTTTTCAAGGAAAGGTCCGTTCATCATCCCAAGGGTTAGGGAATAGCCTGCTTTTCCCGGCGAATACCCCGGCTGTTTCGTATCCGCACTGCCGGGCAAAAGACGGGTGCATATTGAAATTTCGGGAATGTATCCACATATTTTTTGGGTATTCTTCAATATTTCTCCTTGTTTCTCTGTATCGGCACATAGTATCCGCACCGAAAATGTTGAATCCTCTCCGGGATGATTAGAATGATTAATAATGATGAATGCCCATACTTTCAACAAGTGATATCAATGTACCCGCCGGAACTCATTGCCATACTGATATTGCTGCTCGTTCCGGTTTGCGCCGCTGCACTCTTAGCGGTCTTCAAACCGGATCTTGTCCGCAATATCCTCGTAGGCATAACTTCGGTCATAATTATCGGGACTTCCATCTTCCTCGCATGGAAAGCATTCCTTGCTCCCGTATCCGTGACCCTTGAGAATACCGAATGGATCGGCATTCTGTTATTCATCGTCGACCTGGCAATAGCCCTCATTATTCTGGGACTGTCCATCAAATACCGGAAAATCCTTCCGCTCATTCTTTCCGCGATCCAGCTCACCCTTATCGTGATCCTCGAACTCTTCGGTGTTGCCGGACCCCATGCAATAAAAACGTTCACGGTCAGCAGTCTTTCCGCGATCATGGTTCTTATCATCGGAATAATCGGAACGCTGATCTGCGTCTATGCTCTTGGCTACATGAAGGATTATCATGAACACCAGATTGGTGTTCCGGTGAGGAAACGCTACTTCTTTGCAGTGATGTTTATCTTCCTCTCGGCAATGTTCGGGCTGGTTCTCTCTAACAATCTGATGTGGGTCCTGTGCGCCTGGGAAATAACCACGCTCTGTTCCTTCCTTTTGATTGGGTACTCCCACACCCCCGAAGCAGTGAAAAATGCATTCCGTGCCGTGTGGATGAACCTGATCGGCGGAATCTGTTTCACGCTGGCGATCTTCTTCCTGCTTCGCATTAACTCGCCGGTCAGTCTTCTCTCGGTAAACAACCTGCTCAACTTCCCGAACGTCTCTCTTCTCACGATACCTCTGGCATTGATCGCCGTCGCAGGATTGACCAAGGCGGCCCAGATGCCGTTTTCCACCTGGCTTACTGGGGCAATGGTCGCTCCAACACCGGTCTCCGCCCTGCTCCACTCAAGTACCATGGTCAAGGCAGGCGTCTACCTTCTGGTCCTTTTCGCCCCGCTGTTTTCACAGACATGGGTGGGTATCTTCCTTGCTTTGATCGGAGCATTCACCTTCCTTGCGACCTCGGCTTTGGCAATCTCGCAGAGTAACGCGAAGAAGGTTCTTGCCTACTCCACGATCGCCAATCTCGGTCTGATCACCGCATGTGCCGGTATAGGTACGGCCGAGGCTATCGAAGCGGCTATCCTTTTGATCATCTTCCACGCGGTCGCCAAGGCGCTTCTCTTCCTCTGCGTCGGCGCAGTCGAACACAAGATCGGGAGTCGGGATATTGAGGACATGGACGGACTTCTGGTCCGTCTCCAGCTCCTTGCAACGATGATGGTCATCGGTATCTGCGGCATGTACCTCGTACCATTTGGTATGCTCATTTCCAAATGGATAGCTCTGGAAGCATTCATCACCGCTCCGTTTGGATGCGTCTTCGCATCTCTTCTTGCCTTCGGCAGTGCGTTTACCATCTTCTTCTGGACCAAATGGCTCGGCAAACAGTTCATGAGAATGAACAGACCGCCGGCAGAAAAGATCACCCTGCACTTCTCCGAAAAAATTTCGGTAATCGTCATGGGGATTCTCGTGGTTGCCTGCTGTCTCGGGTTCCCGGCGATCATATCCGGTATAATCATACCGTATCTCGACAGAATTCACCCGTACTTCTATCAGCCGAATAACGGATTATTCTTCTTCGACACCCTGGTCATGCTTGGTCTCATGGCGGTAATTCTCGTGTTCCTTGTGATCGGGGCTTTCCTCGGATCCAAAGAAGGCAGGCCCATCCCACCGTACCTTGGCGGAAGGCCTGTCGACGCAGAAGGCAGGTTCCTCGGCTCTCTGGGCGTCTACAAAGAGGCGAAGGCCTCGAACTACTATCTCGAAGAGTACTGCGGTGAGAACGTTCTTCTCAAACCCTCCTGGATAATCTCGGGAGTTCTGCTCATCGTAATGCTTGTTCTCGGATTTATGGGGGTGATGATATGGATATAATGTTTATTATAGGTCCGGTGGCCTTTCTGATCCTCGCCCCGATCTTCGGCGGCCTTCTTACCGGATGCGACCGCGTGTTAACTGCCCGTTTCCAGTCAAGAGTCGGCCCGCCGTTCCTTCAGCCGTTCTACGATGTGGCCAAACTCTGGCATAAGGAGAAGACATTCTCAAATCCTGTCGAGATCATCTTCACGACGGCATATTTACTCCTGATTGTATTCACCGGAATGATGTACGCTACCGGGGGCAGTTTCCTGTTTGTGGTCTTCTCGCTCGCACTCGCCCACACCTTCCTGATCCTTGCAGCGTATGCGGCGAACGCTCCGTTCTCCAACATAGGAGCGGAACGTGAACTTCTCGGCGTTATGATTGCCGAACCGATCCTGATCCTGCTCTCGGTGGGATTCTTTATGGTCAGCGGAAGTTTCGAGACGTACCATATGCTGATTCTGGATGTGCCCGGGATTGTGTATCTTCCCGGCGTGTTCATCGCCTTGATTGCTGTCCTGACGCTCAAACTGAGAAAATCGCCGTTCGATATCTCGACCTCGCACCATGCCCATCAGGAACTGGTGAAAGGCGTGACCACCTCGCTTTCGGGCAGGAGTCTTGCCAAAGTTGAGATCGCCCACTGGTACGAGATGATGATCTTCCTTTCCATGATTCTCATCTTCTTTGCCAATTATCCGGGACTTTCCGCAATTGCGATCATTCTCGCGTTCCTTCTGGAAATCGTCATCGATAATGTCTTCCCGCGTGTGACCTGGAAGATGACGGTCAAGAGTCTGTGGATCATCACCCTCGTCTTCGGTGTTGGAAACATTGTTATACTGGGTATCTGTGGAGGTATGTTATTATGAGTTCGGCATCAAAATCCCCCTGGCTTCTCCATTACAATGCGTCCAGTTGTAATGGATGCGATATCGAGATCCTTGCCGCCCTGACGCCTGTGTACGACGTCGAGCGGTTTGGGATCATCAATACCGGAAACCCTGCTCACGCCGATATCTTTGTGGTAACGGGCGGGGTGAACGAACAGAACAAAGTTGTCCTGAAAAATCTCTACGACCAGATCCCCGAACCGAAGGTCGTTGTCGCGGTGGGAATCTGCGCATCGAGCGGCGGCGTTTTCCGCGACTGTTACAATATTTCCGGCGGCGTCGACACGATCATTCCGGTAGACGTGTATGTCCCCGGATGTTCCGTCCGTCCCGAGGCGCTTATTGAGGGAATTGTTAAGGCTCTCGGCATTCTGGAAGAGAAACGTGCAGCTCTGGAGGCAAAAAAATGAATATGAAAATCGATCCAATACAGGCTGCCGATGTGCAGAAAACCGCCGGCAATATGCGAACCGGCGGTTACCGGGTGGTTGTCATTACCTGCACGCCGGCCGACGAAGGCTACTATATCACCTACTCGTTCGAAAAGGAGACGGATCTTCGGCATTACCGCATCGCCGTTGCCGAAGGGACGACGATCCCGTCGATCGGGTCATCCTACGGAGGGGCATTCGTGTACGAAAACGAGATCCATGACCTGTATGGGTTTACGTTTGAAGGGATGTCTCTGGATTTCGGCGGAACGTTCATCAAAACCTCCGTTCCCTATCCGTTCAAAAAGAAGGAGCAGCCTGCTCCCACGGTGACCATCGTTAAGGAGGAGAAGAAATGACCGGCAGACATACGGTGATCCCGTTCGGACCTCAGCACCCTGTGCTTCCCGAGCCGATCCATCTGGATCTGGTAGTGGAAGACGAGCATGTCGTTTCGGCGATTCCGTCGATCGGGTATGTTCACCGCGGTCTTGAGAGTCTGGTGGACCGCCGGGAGTATCAGGACTTTGTGTTTCTCGCGGAGCGTATCTGCGGTATCTGCAGTTTCACGCACTCCTCGACCTTTTGCCAGGGGATAGAGGGCATGATGGGTATCCAGGTCCCGCAGCGGGCGACGTATCTTAGGACGATGTGGGGCGAGTACTCGCGTATCCACAGTCACCTTCTGTGGCTCGGCTTGTTTGCTGACTCGCTCGGGTTCGAGAGTTTGTTCTATCAGGCATGGAAGATCCGCGAATCAATCCTGAACGAGCTGGAGGCAACGACCGGCGGCAGGGTGATTCAGGGTGTCTGCAAAGTAGGCGGTGTCCGGCGCGATGTTTCAAACTCCTTCCTTTCGGATATGGATGACCGGCTCGACGAGATCGAGGATGAGATGAAGGATCTTACGAACGTGTTCCTGAATGATTACACGCTGACCAAACGTCTGATCGGCAAAGGCGTTCTCTCGAAGGAGGATGCCTATTATCTCGGAGCTGCCGGCCCGACGGCGCGGGGCAGCGGTCTTGATCTGGATGCCAGAAATACCGGATATCTCGCCTACGGCGATATCGGGTTCAAACCGGTCGTTGAGAAAGGCGGCGACGGATATGCCCGCTGTGCGGTGAGGTGTAAGGAGTTGTTCCAGTCGGTGGAGATCATCCGCCGGGTGATCACCGATATGCCGGACGGCGACGTTTTCACAGCCGTGAAGGGTACTCCCGACGGTGAATACTTCAGCCGCTCCGAGCAGCCGAGGGGCGAGGTCATCCATTACCTGAAAGGGAACGGAACCAAGCATCTTGCACAGTTCCGCGTGAGAACGCCGACCCTGACGAACATCCCGCCCCTGGTGTCGATCCTTGCAGGCTGTGAGCTTGTCGATGTTCCGCAGATCGTTTTGACGATCGATCCGTGTATCGGCTGTATGGAGAGGTGAACCGTCATGAAGATGCTTAAAACGATCATGAAACAGTTTGTCCACAAGCCCGCGACGACGACGTTCCCGTATGAACCTCTGGAGAATTTCGAGGGGACGCGGGGTCATCTGGTTTTCGATCCGTCGAAGTGCACGTCATGCATGATGTGTATGAAACGGTGTCCTTCGCAGGCGATCACCGTCCAGCGAGCCGAGAAGATCTGGACACTCGACCGGTTCCGCTGCGTTATGTGCGGGAACTGTGTTGATGAGTGTAGGTTTGATGCTCTCTCGATGGAACGGGAGTACGCGAAGTCGGCGACCCCGACGGAGCGGGGCGTCGAGACCTACGAGATCACGTATGTGAAACCCGAGCGGCCGAAGAAGGAAACCGTAGAGTAATCCTTTTTTTTCTTTTATTTTCGAACGAATTCTCCGTAGATTGAACTTAGGCGGTCTGCTCTTAATCAAAAAAGCTAACGTTACGTGTAAGATGTACTTTGATTTCGTGTACGGGATGTTTCTTGATACCTGAGAAAAAAACCAACCGCTAATCGGCGCGAATCCCGCAAGCCTCTGGCATGCTTCAAGAATCGGATTTGCTGACCCTCACTTTCGCAATCCAGCTTCGCTGTCTTGCTCATCCCTCATCGGGAACGTTCGGGCAAATCCTGTCGGCGCCCCAGCGCCTCTTGTGAGTGAGAGATTCATTGAACAGTTCTAAATATGAAATAAATATCCTCTTTACTGACATTCACGATATAAGATCAAGAGGCAAATCAATAACGGGAGCCGCCGGGGCGGCGACAGGATTTGCCCGAACGTTCCCGATAAAGGGACGAGCCGTCGCGTCTGGAAGACACGACGAGCGAGAGTGAGGATGAGCAAATCCGATTCGCCACGCCCGAAGGGCGGATTCAAGCGAGGGTCGAAGACCCGAAGCGGAGAGCAAATCTCTGATTTGCGGTTCGCGCCGATTCGCGGTTGGTTTTTTTCATGCTTCCACACCCAACATACTCCCTCACGAATTGGATTGAGAGCACATTGCGGAAGTTGGATTTCGAAAATTATTTTTTATAGGGGAGCGGATCTTCCATCCCGAGGTCCGCAAAAGCCTTCAGCCGTGCAAGACAGGACGAACATACCCCGCATGCTTCGTCATTCTCAGAATAACAGGACCAGGTATGCTCATACGGAACGCACAACTTCATCCCTTCCCGCAGGATGTCGGTCTTGTTCATCATAACAAAAGGCGTCAGCAGCTCAATCGACTTTTCCGTCTGGGTACCCACATAAATGGCATGCTGCATCGCCTCGATGAACCGGGGCGTACAGTCTGGATACCCCGTGTGGTCGCCCGACTGAACCCCGATGAAAATCGCCTCGCCGTCACGCGATTCGCAGTAAGACGTCGCGATCGAAATCAGATTTCCATTTCTGAACGGCACATATGTATTCGGATTGTCCGCTCTGCCAAGCACTCCCTTCTCCACTTCGATGTTCATATCGGTCAGACAGCTCGCTCCGAACTTCTTGAAGTAATCCAGAGAAATCTCCAGAAACTCCACCACACCAAGGACATCTGCTACCTTCTTCGCAGCTTCAAGTTCTTTTCTTTCCGTTCTCTGACCGTAATTCACATGAAGGGCCAGAATATCATACCCCATCTTCTTTGCAACAAAGGCAAGAGTCGTGGAGTCCATCCCTCCTGAAAGGAGGCATACTGCTTTTTTCATTGTACATTCACCACTTTATGCAGCTGAAGCTGGAATCTGACCGGCAGACGTTCAGCTATGATCGTTTCAACAAGCCACTTCGTATCCGTGCCGAATACGGGCGTGATACACACCGGGGCTTTCGGTTTATGGGCGGCGAGAACCTCCACCATATACAGATAATCCGCCTCGTCGCCGATCACGAATTTCAGACAATCCTTTTCCGTGAGATCAGAAAGAAGCGAAAGATCGCTCATCTCTCCAGACGACGGGCACTTCACATCCATACAAATGGACGCATACGCCGAAACATCGTCGAACGGGATCGTGCCGTTCGTTTCGATATCCGCATGGATATCCGCGGCCGCAAGGATCTCCAGAAGAGGAATCAGCTCCTCCTTCTGGAGAAGAGGTTCGCCTCCCGTCACGCAGACATAGGAAAGACCCGAATCCGCGATCTCTTTTACGAGTTCGTACACGCTTCTGTCCGTCCCTTTCTCGAACGAGTATTCCGTATCGCACCAGGCGCATCGGAGATTACAGCCCGAAAGCCTGAGGAAAAAACAGGGCATACCCTGCCGTTCCCCTTCTCCCTGCAGACTCACGAATGTTTCCGTGACTCTCATTCTGCAAAGACCTCGGCATAGCAGCCTTCCGACTCCCAGACCCGCAGTTTTGCGACCCTGGCGCTCAGCTCATGCTCTCTGCAGAAGGTATTGAGCCGCTCGCGGATATCCTCCGCGAGAAGTTCGCTTGTCGGATCGCCGTTTGTCAGAACCGGTGTCTGGAATCGGGAAAGAGCCTCTACCATCGGATCGTCTTTATTCAATACGACCTGATGATCGTAGACATTGATGATGTTTTTGATGATATTGTAATCAAGGAGGATCCGTGATTTTTCGTCCGGCGTTCCATCCATCCAGACCTCAACACTCCAGCGGTGACCATGCAGCCTGGAACATTTGCCTTCATAATGCATCAGACGGTGGGATGCATCGAAGTGGGTTTCTTTATAGATCCGGGTAACCATTAGTGTAATGTTTTGCCTTCAAGACCATAATACTCTTCTTCGCGGCTCATTCGTACCCCCGCGAGGCACGCTGTTTCCCTGCAGTTTTTCCGCTGCCGGCGGAGAGGGCGGGGGTGCCCGGTATCTTCACCCGTCAAACCGTTTCCTGAAATGTACTATATAAATGTGCTGATCGAAAGCAGGTCATTCCCGAATTAATCTGCAAAACTGCTGTTTTTTGCTCTCTGAGAGGATGCCCATTAGTATTATTATCACTCCCCGCTCATAAGTATAGGAACACGCTGAGAAGACCGTATCTATGTTTGACATGGTCCGTCAGCAGGTGTTTGGGTTCCTCTATGCAGGATCCCGAACCATCCCTCCCGTTATTCGGGCGGGTCCATTCACAATATAATCCAAACCAATGAGGAAACTTCATGGGACTGGGAAAATTCGCAGCTAGAAATCTCGTTCGCACCGCAAAGAAATTCCGGTGGAGCGACTCAGTTTACTCGCGCAGAGCGCTTCAACTGAAACTGAAAGCAGATCCCCTCGAGGGAGCACCAATCGGACGCGCAATCGTCCTTGAAAAGGTCGGTGTGGAAGCAAAACAGCCGAACTCGGCAATCAGAAAATGTGTCCGTGTTCAGCTGATCAAAAACGGCCGCCAGGTTACCGCGTTCGCGGTTGGCGACGGTGCCATCAACTTCATTGATGAACACGACGAAGTTACCATTTGCGGTATCGGTGGTCGTGCAGGTCGTTCAATGGGTGATATCCCCGGCGTCCGTTTCGTCGTAAGCGGTGTCAACGGTGTCTCCCTCAACGAACTTGTTATCGGACGTGCCGAGAAAGCAAGAAGGTAAATAGTATGACCGAAGAAGCAGCAACCAGCAAGATCCTTCTCTTTAACAAGTGGGATATGAGCGAAGTCGTCGTCAAAGACGCCGGCATGGTCAGATACGTCACTATCACCTCAACCGAAGTTCCAAGCAGCTGCGGGAGACTTACCCAGCAGCAGTTTACCAAGAGCGAAATGGCGATCGTCGAAAGACTCATCAATCGTCTCATGCAGCAGGAGTACAACACCGGTAAAAAGATGATGTGCACCAAGATGGTCATGGACGCATTCGATGTCATCAACAAGAAGACCAAGCAGAACCCGCTTCAGGTCCTTGTTGACGCCGTAGCCAATGCAGGACCCCGTGAAGAGACCGTTCGTCTGAAGTACGGCGGTATCAACGTTCCAAAGTCCGTCGACTCGGCCCCAATCCGCCGCGTCAACACGGCTCTTCGATACATTGCTCTTGCAACCTGGAAAGGCTCGCACAAAACAAAGAAGCCGGCATATCTTGTGCTCGCCGATGAACTCATCATGGCGGCAAAGGGCGATGCAAAATGCTTCTCTGTTGGAAAGAAGGAAGAAGTCGAACGGATTGCAAAATCCGCACGGTGATCCCCCCATATATTCTTTTTTAAAAAAGGTGTTTCATGTCACGCGGAAAAAAGATGGTAGAACGAATTACGGAGCTCATGAATGATCCCGAGCACATCCGTAACATCGGTATCGTAGCGCACATTGACCACGGAAAGACCACCCTCTCGGATAACCTTCTTGCCGGCGCAGGAATGATCAGCGAGGAACTATCCGGCAAAGCCTGCTGGATGGACTCGGATGAGGAAGAGCAGGCACGCGGTATCACCATTGATGCATCGAACGTATCCATGGTCCACATGGTTGGCGGCCACGAGTATCTTATCAACATGATCGATACTCCCGGTCACGTCGACTTCGGCGGGGATGTTACCCGCGCAATGCGTGCCGTCGACGGCGCAGTCGTCGTTGTGGACGCAGTCGAAGGTCCGATGCCCCAGACGGAGACCGTTCTTCGTCAGGCACTCAAAGAGGGTGTTCACCCGGTCCTGTTCATCAACAAGGTCGACAGACTTATCAACGAGCTGAAAGTCAACCCGCAGGAAATGATGATCCGCCTTGGAAAAGTCATTGACAAGGTCAACAAGCTTATCAAAGGCATGAACGAGGATCTCTACACCAACGGCGGCTGGAAACTCGATGCAATGAAAGGAAACGTCGCATTCGGATCCGCTCTTTACAACTGGGCAATTTCGATCCCCTACATGAAGAAGTCCGGCGTCACGCTCCAGACCGTTATCGACAAGTGTAACGATGGCGACTCCAAGTACCTTGCAAAGGCATCCCCGCTTCACGCCGTCCTTCTCGATATGGTCGTAACGTTCCTCCCGAACCCGCTCCAGGCACAGGGTAAGAGATGCCACATCATCTGGCACGGCGACGTTGAGTCACCAGTTGGAAAGGCCATGTATGCATGTGATGCAAACGGTCCGGTCGCTATGATGATCACCGATATCTCCTTCGATAAACACGCAGGAGAGGTCGCAACCGGTCGTTTATTCTCGGGAACCCTTGGCCGCGGTCAGGAGGTCTTTATCTCCGGTACTGCAGGTAAGCCGAACAGACTTCAGGGTGTCGGTATCTTCATAGGTCCTACCCGTGTTGAAGTAGATAAGATCGTTGCCGGAAACATTGCGGCAGTCACCGGTCTGAGCGATGCGATCGTCGGTTCGACGGTTACGTCCCTTAAGGATATGACGCCGTTCGAGTCTCTGAAGCACTACTCCGAGCCGGTTATGACCGTCGCGGTCGAAGCAAAGAACATGAAGGATCTTCCAAAGCTTATCGAGGTTCTTCACCAGGTCGGAAAGGAAGACCCGACCGTTCGTATCAACATTAACGAAGAGACGGGTGAGCACCTTATCGCCGGTATGGGCGAGCTCCACCTTGAGGTCGTTACCGGCCGTATCAAGAGAGATAAGGGTGTAGAGATCGTTACGTCCCCGCCGATCGTTGTGTACCGTGAGACGGTTTCCAAGCCGCTCGAGGGTACTGTTGAAGGTAAGTCTCCAAACAGACACAACAGATTCTTTATGTCTGTCGAGCCGATGCCGGAAGCCATTCTGAATGCGATTCAGTCGAACGAGATCTCGATGAATATGGAAAATATTGCCCGCCGTGATGCGCTTGTCGCACTTGGTATGGACAAGGATGAGGCCAAGTCCGTGAAGGATATCTACGGCTCGAATATGTTCATCGACTGCACGAAAGGTATCCAGTATCTTAACGAGACGATGGAACTGATCATCGACGGTATTCACGAGGCACTTGACGGCGGACCGCTCGCTGACGAGCAGGTTCAGAATGTTCTGATCAAGCTGCACGATGTGAAGCTTCACGAGGATGCTATCCACCGTGGTCCGGGACAGGTTATTCCGGCAGTTCGCGGCGGTATGAAGGCGGCTCTTCTGATGGCCGGCGATACGCTCCTTGAACCGATGCAGAAGATCCAGATCACCGTTCCGCAGGATCAGATGGGAGCTGCCATTTCCCAGATCCAGGGACGCCGCGGTCAGCTGTCCACGACCGAGTCCGAGGGTGACCAGATTGTGGTTAATGGCGAGGCACCGGTTGCCGAGCTCTTTGGTTTCGCGGGCGATATCCGTTCAGCAACCGAAGGCCGCGCTATGTGGTCTACCGAGTTCGCAGGTTTCTCCCCGGTTCCCCAGGGAATGCTTTCCGAGATCGTTATGGGTATCAGAAAGAGAAAGGGTCTCAAAGAACAGATCTCGACTCCGAAGGATTACCTCGAGTAAATTCAATCGTTCACGTCCAAGGGTCATTGGGTCGTTTCGCACGGGAGGATATGCCTGTGCGAAACATGAATATGAGAATATCTATCAACCCATTTTTTAACGCGAATCATGATTTAAGGAAGATTGGCTACATCCATACCCCCTCACCCCCCCAAAAAAAGAAGAATACCCA
>NIZU01000061.1 GCA_003315675.1 Methanocorpusculum sp. MCE | reverse complement strand
TGGAGATTGTTGAGGCGAGATATGATCGAGTGTCAACTGTTTTCTGTTCACAGTTTCAGGTCGAGGGGTGGTATGAAAAAATTGGGGAGGCGACATTTGCCGATGCAATTTGTGATAGGGTCGTTCATAATGCTTATACGATTGTTCTTGAGGGGGAGTCTATGAGAAAGATTCTGGGAGTAAAGAAGTAATACGTGGAATTATTCCCACGTTCTATTTTTCATACGGATATGGGGGTATGTCATGTGCGGAATTCTTGTATCATTTCAGCGGACTTGTTGTGTCATGGTGAGCGGAATGGGTGTGTCATATGGGACGTAATATTCATGAACATTCAGGAACTTGCCAACGTTGCGCAGTACAAGATCCCGGTGAAGATCGTGATTCTGAACAATATGTATCTCGGAATGGTCAGACAGTGGCAGGAACTCTTCTACGACAGAAGATACTCCTACACGGAACTGCCTTCCGTGGACTTTGTCGGAATCGCAAAAGCCTACGGCATTCAGGGTATGAAAGTAGAATCCGCTGATCGGATCGACGAGGCTCTCCGGACCGCGTTGGATTATGACGGTCCATATCTTCTGGATTTCCAGATCGAGAGGGAGGAAAATGTTTATCCCATGGTTCCGGCTGGTGCTGCTATCAGCGATATGATCGGAAAACATAACCACAACGGAGGGTCAGGACCATGAAACAGCATATCATGAGTATCCTTGTTGAGAACAAGGCTGGTGTCCTCGCACGGGTTTCCGGTCTCTTCTCCCGAAGAGGATTCAACATCGAAAGCCTTGCTGTAGGAACCTGCGAAACGCCGGGTATGAGCCGGATCACAATCGTGGTTATCAGCGACGACATGCACATCGAACAGGTAAAAAAACAGCTCAATAAGCTGATTGATGTTATAAAAATCACAGATATCACGGAAAAAGAGCATGTCGAACGCGAGCTTGCACTGATCAAAGTCCATGCCGACCCTGGACTCCAGCGTTCCGAAGTCATGCAGATTGCGGGGATTTTCCGGGCAAAAATCATCGATGTCGGTGCTCAGACTCTCGTTCTTGAGATCACCGGCGACTCAGAGAAAATCATTGCCATGGAATCCCTTCTGCGTCCTTACGGGATTCTGGAACTCGTCAGGACCGGCAGAGTTGCCCTGCAGAGAGGATCCCTCGGCTCCGCTCTGCGTCAGTAAAAAAAACGTAAAAAATATCATAAAAATCGAAAGTGATGTAAATGGGATTGACCATAACTGAAAAATCTTCTCCGCTCACTGCAAAAAAGAATGCAGAGCAGGAGATGTAGTAATGGCACCGGTCGACGGTGCGATGATACATGATATCACGGGTCCTCTTGCGATCAATGTAATGAAAGAGATGGGTGGAGGCAGCGTCTTTGATCCGAAAAAAGTCATCATGCTCTTCGACCATCAGATCCCGGCTGATTCCATCAGCGCAGCAGAAAATCATGTGATGATGAGACGGTTTGCCAGCGAACAGGGCATCCACAACTACGACATAAAAGAGTGAGTCTGTCATCAGGTCGTTCCCGAAATGGGGTGGGTAAAACCCGGCGATATCGTCGTCGGGTCGGATTCCCATACCTGTGCGTACGGCGCTCTTGGTGCATTTTCGACAGGTATCGGCTCGACCGATATGGCCTACGTCCTGAAATTCGGCGAACTCTACTTCAGAGTCCCCGAGACGATCTGGATCAATGCAAACGGGAAGTTCCAGACCCGTGTCGGGCCAAAGGACCTCATCCTGACCCTTGCCGGCGAGATCGGCGCTGACGGCGCGACCTATCGTGCGCTTGAATTCTGCGGCAATGCGTTCTCGGAAATGGACATTCCCGGAAGAATGACCTGTGCAAACATGGCCATCGAGATGGGAGCAAAAGCAGGCATCGTCCCGCCGGATGAAAAGACCTGGGAGTATATGCGTGGACGAAACGATGTCACACCGTTTTCACTCGCGAGCGATGAAGATGCGGTGTTCTTTGAAACCCGGAATTACGATATCTCCAAGATCAATCCGAAGATCGCCGTCCCGCATAATGTCGATAATGTTGTCGATGTGACTGAAGTCGCCGGAAAACCGGTCGATCAGGTCTTCATCGGGTCATGCACGAACGGCAGGTATGAAGACTTTGCCGAAGCGGCCGAAGTCCTTGGCGATAATGTCTTCTCTGAAGATGTACGCGTGATCATGGTTCCGGCATCCAAAGCCGAGTACATGAAAGTCCTGAAAGCAGGACTTATCGAGAAGTTCGTCGAAGCCGGGGCATTGGTTGAAGCGCCGTGCTGCGGGCCGTGTATGGGAGGGGCTTTCGGGCTTTTAGCTCCCGGCGAGGTTTCCCTCTCGACATCGAACCGCAACTTCCGGGGAAGACAGGGAAGCACTGAAAGCTTCGTCTATCTTTCTTCTCCTGCTATCGCCGCGGCGTCTGCGATCACCGGCGTGATCACCGACCCGAGGGAGGTGTGAATCATGGGCAGAGCATGGAAATTCGGCGACGACATCGATACCGATGCGATAATTCCGGCCCGGTTCCTGACGATCTACGATCCAAAAGAGCTTGCATCGCATGCGTTTGAGGGTACGCGCAGTGAGTTTGCTGCAGAAGCAAAAGACGGCGATGTGATCGTTGCCGGCAGAAACTTCGGCTGCGGTTCATCGCGGGAGCATGCCCCGCTCGCACTGAAAGGAGCCGGCATCGAATTTGTGGTTGCGAAATCGTTTGCGAGGATCTTTTACCGGAATGCGATAAATACCTGCGTTTTACCGCTGGTTTGTCCGGATACGGACAAGATTGCCGACGGATCTGAGGTTTTCGTGAATCTCAGTCAGGCATACATCGAAGCAGACAAAAAAACAGTATCCGCTTGAACCGATTCCTGAGTTCATGATGAGAATAATCGAGGCCGGCGGCCTTGTTGAATACGCAAAAATGCGAGGAAATAAATGACATCATATAATGCGGCATGTATGCCGGGAGACGGCATTGGTCCCGAGATCATTGCCGAAGGAAGAAAAGTATTGGACGCTGCAGGAGAATAGTTCGGATTCGACATCAACTGGACCGACTTTGATACGGGAGCTGAAAAGTATCTGCAGACAGGAGAGCTGATCTCGGAGGATGAGTTAAAAGAGCTTGGAAAATTCCCAGCGATCTACTTCGGGGCGATCGGCGATGACCGTGTCAAACCGGGAATTCTGGTGAAAGGGATTTTGCTTGCGGTCAGATTCTACTTCGACCAGTACGTGAATCTCCGCCCAATTAAACTCCTGAAGGGAGTCGAAACCCCTCTCGCAAACAAGAAGCCGGAGGATATCGACTTCGTGGTTGTGCGGGAGAACACCGAGGACTTCTATGTGGGTATCGGTTCCCGCGCAAAGGCAGGAAAACAGCGGGATCATTTGGAAGTCATCCGCGATCTCTACTCGGTAAAATTCGGCGTTGATGTGGAGACCGATTCCGATGAACTTGCGTATCAGATCGGCGTCGTGAGCCGCGAAGGGTCGAAACGCGTAATGGAGTACGCGTTCGATCTTGCGGAAACGCGGGAAAAGAAACTGACGTCTGTTGATAAGGCGAATGTTTTAACGGACGTTTACGGACTCTGGCGTGAAGTATTCGAGGAGACGAAGAAGGGCTACCCGAACGTGGCAACTGAATATAACTTCGTTGATGCGATCACGATGTGGTTTGTGAAAAATCCAGAATGGTTCGATGTCGTCGTTACCCCGAACATGTTTGGTGACATCATCACCGATCTCGGGGCGATGATCCAGGGAGGCCTTGGTCTTGCTCCCGGAGGAAACATCAACCTGAAGGGAACCTCGATGTTCGAGCCGATCCACGGATCTGCACCGAAGTATAAGGGTAAATATGTGGCAAATCCTCTTGCGACAATATGGTCCGGTTCACTTCTGCTGGATTCGCTCGGCGAGCATGCGGCGGCATCAGCCGTTGTCAGCTCGATTGAACATTCGATTCTTGCAAAGGCGGTCACAAAAGATATGGGCGGCTCACTCCACACCTCGGATATCGGCGACTGGATCGCAAAAGATATTCTGAGAGGGTAATCCTCCACCTTTTTTTACAGGTCTGCCGACTCACTTTTTTTCACGATCAGATTCGGCACCACACTCGAGAGAATAAGCGTTATAATTCCCAGAATCAATCCGAAAGCGGCTGTAGCATGGAACCCGCTCGTCAGCACCGCCGATGAGAGATCACTCACCGAAACGCCTACCGATCCGGGAACCGCCAGGGAAAAAACCACTGCATAAGAAGCAACCCCGATTACGCCTCCAAGAAAATCCTAGGTGATCATAACCGACGTTCCTATTCCGTCTTCGCCTTTTGGAGAGAATTGGACGATACGCGTGGTAGCCGGACCTCCTGAGATGCCGAATGAAAGGCCCATGCAGATCAGACCGGGAATAATTGCTGCCACCCCCCACTCCGGAATGATCAGCAGGAAGATCAGGCAGAATGCAATTCTGAACAACGCGGCCATAATGCATGGTATACGGCAGCCGATTTTGTCGCTCCACGCGCCGATAGGGATTCCAACAAGCGCTGTCAGAATCGATGCGATCATCAGAAGCATCCCCGACGTTACCGTCGATAAACCCACCGCCGTCTGCATGTAATACGGGACCATATACATGACGCCGGAAAACACGGCACATGTCAGAAGATATGAAATGGTGACTGAAGAAAATTTCCAGTGCCGGAATATCCTGATATTCAAAAGTGGGGCGGAACTTCGCAGCGAATGAACACAAAACCCCGCTAAGGTAGCTGCAAAGACCGCTCCGCAGATGAGAATCGTGACGTTCGTCCACCCAAGGACCGGACCGCGTTCGAAGAAAATAATCATCGATGCAATCGCTGCAAACATCAGAGCTGTCCCTATTTTATCGAAATGATCATTCACCGGCTTGCCGCTCGGCAAAGGTATAGCCAGCTTAGCAAGAATGATGGCAGCAATTCCAATCGGTACGTTAATTAAAAAAAATCCAGTGCCATGAAAGGTATGCTGAAATAAATCCCCCAAGCGGGGGGCCGAAGGTTAGAGCGATGCCGCCGGTCGTTGCAATTACACCCATGCCAAATCCCCGTCTTTCTTTTGGCAGGAACCGTGTTACGAGCAGCGCCGCCGCCGCTGCAATCATCGAAGCCCCAAGCCCCTGCAAAGCACGCGCGGCGACGATGAATTCAAGCGAAGGGGAGAGAGCACACATCAGAGAACCAATGGCGAAAATCCCAAAACCGATAGAGAATACCCCGCGAATTTTTCCATTGTCGGCAACTTTCACGAATGCAAGAATGAATCCTGCCATGAAAAGCAGGTATGCAATCACAACCCATGAGCTTCCCGAGATGTCGATACCGAACTCGGCGGCCATCACCTGCAAAACAACGTTGACAATCGATCCGTCAAGTCCGTCCATAAACACGGCAAATGCAGCAATCAGCAGCAGCATTTTTTGATGGTTTGGATTGGTGATGACGGAATACACGCTTAAACACGTTGGCAGTATGAATACTTGAAATCTGCGAAGGAAAAAAGAAATGAGATAATGATCCCGAGTTTACTCGAGAAGTTTTTCCGTTTTCGGATCCCATGTGGGCATTTTTTTACCGAAGATCAGAAGGGCCGCGACACACAGCACAGCGCCGATCGGAAGAACGATCCAGATTGGAAGGCCAATGCCGATCAGGAGATATGCGACAACGGAGATCACGGCGATTGTCAGTGAGTAGCCGATTTGTGTTTGAACATGATCCATCAGCCCACATCCCGAACCCATCGATGACAGAATCGTCGTATCCGAGATTGGAGAGCAGTGATCGCCAAAGATGGCTCCGGTAAGAACCGCTGATGAGCAGGGGACAATGAAGAGCGGATCCACTGCCTCACCGTTGATAACTCCTCCTCCGATAACAGCCGCAAGCGGGATACACAGAGGCAGAAGAATTGCCATTGTTCCATACGCAGTTCCTGTTGCAAAAGAGATCAGCGCTGCAATGATGAAGATCAGTGCAGGTACGATCCAGAGCGGGATATTGTCAGAGAAAATACCTGAGATGAAATAGGACGTTCCGAGATCACTGATGACTGATCCGATCGACCATGCAAGAATCAGGACAATACATACGAAGACCATGGATTTCATACCATGTGCCCAGGTATCTATACCTTCTTTCACAGTGAAAATCCTCTGGGCAAAACCCATGATGATGGCAACGATACAGGCAAGAAGACCGGCCTGGAACAGGACAATACTTGCATCAGCAGAACTGTATGCATAGGTGTGGCCTTCAAAGAAGTTCATCTGCATAAATAATTCAGCAGTAATCGTCTGCCCGTCAGGGAGAATACCGATACCCTCTCCTGCCATAATGTAGGATACACCGTTCGTGTAGAAGAGAACGAGAGCTGAGATAATCATTACTGCGATTGGAATGATTGCATTCCAGATGTTCGGCGGGTTGACTTTTCTGGAAGTCTTCAATATGCCGTGGTCATCCTTGAGCTCGGCTTTTTCCGGATCTTTGTCGTAGTCTTCTTCCGCTGCAACTTCGGAACCTGGTTTGATGGTTTGTCCGGTTGTCCGGGCACGCAGTTCCGCTTTTGCCATCGGGCCGTATTCACGCAGAAGGAGGCCGGTTGCCAGCACGAAGAAGAGTGCGAGAATATTATAGAACCGGTAGGGAATCGTCTCGATGAAGATACCGAATGCGGACATGTCGGTGATGCCTGCGATACTAAGACCGGTGTTGATATTCACGATCTCGGTTCCGATCCACGTTGACACAAGAACGATTCCTGCGACCGGGGCCGCCGTTGAGTCTACGAGGTATGCAAGTTTCTCACGCGAGATACGGAACTTGTCGCAGACCGTACGCATAATAGGGCCGATAATTAGGGCGTTTGCATAATCATCGAAGAAGATGATCCATCCGGACAGCCATATGGCGACCTGCGCGCTGCGGGGACCTTTGGCGATTCTGGTGATCAGCGTTGCCAGACCACGCATACCCCCCATACGGCTGATAAGTGCGATCAATGCTCCGATGACCAGAACCTGCATGAGGATGCCGGCATCCCATCGATCAGCCATCGTCGCGACAAAATAATCGGTCGAGTTCAGGAATGCTCCCGATGCTGCACCAAAAATTGTACCGGTAACAAGACAGAGGGTCCAGGCGCCGTTAATAACACCAAGGAACAGAGACAGAAGAACATTCTTTGTGAGGAATGCAAGAAGAAGAGCGAGCAGAGGGGCAAGAAGTGTAACAAAGCCTAATGCATAGGCGAGTCGCATTTTGTCCACTTTGCCCGGATCGTTCACGACATCTTCGGCGTAAACACCGGTGGACGCTTCACCAAGTGTTGCTGCCGGGTGATTTTCATACCAAGAAATAAATCCGGAGTCTTCATCGGGGATTGTAGCAGCCCCGGTATAGGCAAGCGGAATTGCGAAGGCAATGAGAACCACTATAACACTGATGATGCTAAGTAGTTTTGGTTTATCCATAAAATTTATCACACCTCAGGGTTTTCCCTGAATAGGAAAAGATTTAAACGACATTCTATTAAATTTCAGCGATTCATCTGTCCTAGCTTTTTGATGCAGAGTCTTTTAAGAGAACAACTTCAAAGAAATTGACTCTATCGATGCGAAAAAATACGTGATGACGGAGGTGATGACCTGCTGTCTTTTGTGTTTTTGATGATAGGCGTCTTGCCTTTTTCGTCAATGATTCGTGATTCATGCCTGCATCGAAATCTGCATGGACCCCCATTCTCCTTCAATAAACCGGGATCAGGCCGGGATTATCCCCGGTGAGGCACTCTCCGCCTTGAGGCGTGACGACAAAGGTATTCTCGATACCAACGATCCCGATATCTTTTATCCCCTTCTTAGGCTCAATGGCGAGTGTCATATTTTCAGCAAGCGGTTCATCGAATCCTGTTGCAATGACCGGCATTTCGTCAATCAGAAGGCCGATTCCGTGACCAAGGAATTTAACCACCCGTTCTTTGTAACCGATGAAATTCTGCTTGAAATCCTCATCGAGATCATCCATTATCGTCTGATAGATCACCGAAGGAGCCATTCCCGGTTTCAGAATTGAGGCAACTGCATTCTGGATATCAACGCATCTGTAATGCGTCTCGATAACCTCATCCGGCAGCGATTTCTCAAACATATAGGTCATCGTTTTATCGGTCTGATATCCATGATACCCGCACCCTACATCCAGATATACGAGATCGCCGGATTTCAGCTTCCTGTCGGGACTGCCGAGGACCGGGGCATATGGTCCGATCCCCCGGTTTCCGCTCGCTCCGTTAAAATAGGACGGATAGAGAGAGCTCTCACCAAATCCGATGTGCCCCATCCTCACTTCAGTATCGAACATCCCGAATCGTACGATTCCCTGATGCCCTTCACGAACCATGATCTGATAGAGTTCGGTTCCAAATTCCGCTTCGCTCATACCTTCTCTAAGAAGGTCGGGTACCAGTTCTTCTTTTACATGACGGTGGATCTCCCCGGATTTTCTCATCAGAGTCAGTTCATACTCACTCTTCACCGATCTGACATCTGCAATGATCCTATCCGCTGAAGCGATATGTTTGAACGGGAAATACTTCAAAAATCTCTGCAGGTGGGCATACGAGATAACTTCTGTTTCCAGATACACCGTATCGCCGGTAATGGCCGTTTGTTCTGCAGCATCGCGGAAACTTTCCATCGGCCGGATATCGTTAAAGGCTGACTCATCAAGAGCGCGCGAATAACTGTTTCTTACCCAGAAAACCGGATCATCGCATTTAGGTATCAGAAGAACGCCGTCCTGCATCGTGCCGGTGAAGCAATAGAGATTGACCTTGCCGAAAACCGCCGCATATTCCCAGTCCGGGTTTTTATTATCCATCTGCGCATGAAAACGGGCCATCCGGTTTTCAAGTTCAGCGAGGGGGACCTTATTTTGCATAACCAGTTTGTTGAGAAGAGAGATAATACTTGGTATCCTGCGATAGGTTCTGGCGGCAAAAATCCAGCTTTCGTTCCTTGATGCGGTGATGTACACGCGTCTGATTTAAGAGAAGCTTTCTAAAAAAATAAAAAAATTATTCCGGCGCGGCGCCTTTGTCGGCCTGACCGGCGTACCGTGCATATCGTGCAAGCACGCCCTTCAGTTCCCTTTCTTTGGGCACCCACGCCTTTCTTCTCTCTGCAAGTTCCGTCTCGTCAACGAGAAGGTCCAGTGTTTGTTCGTACAGATTGATACTGATGATGTCCCCTTCACGAACAAGGCCGATAGGTCCTCCTGCCTTTGCTTCCGGAGCAACATGCCCGATACACGGACCGCGTGTTCCGCCGGGGAAACGTCCGTCCGTTACAAGAGCGACATGCGTATAGCCGAGACCCATCAGCTCCGAGGTCGGGGAAAGCATCTCCGGCATGCCGGGTCCTCCTTTCGGTCCCTCATACCGGATAACTATCACGTCGCCTTCAACGATTTTTCCGGTAAGAATCGCATCCATCGCTTCATTCTCTCCGTCAAACACCCGTGCCGGCCCCTGATGCTTCCACATCGCATCGATCACTGCTGCCGATTTGATCACCGACCCGTTCGGTGCAAGCGAACCTTTCAGGATCTTCAATCCTCCTGCCTTATGTACAGCATTTTCCAGACTGTGAATCACATGTTCATCCACGTATTTCACACCGTCTGCGATCTCAAACACTGTTTTTCCCGAGACCGTCATACAGTCGTCAAGATGTGATCTGATCTGCTTGAAGACTGCGGGGATGCCGCCCGCGTGATATAACGTCTGCATTGAGTGCGGTCCTCCTGGCTGCATCGAACAGATGTGCGGGACGATTACTCCCATCTGGGTAAAATCATCAAGGCTCAGCGGGACATCTGCTTCCTGAGCGATCGCCATTAAATGAAGAACCGTGTTCTTTGAACCTCCAAGAGCCATATCTACGGCGATGGCATTTTTCAGCGAATTCTTCGTGATGATGTCACGGGGTTTGATATCCTCTTTGATCATCTCCATGATTCGGACGCCGCTTTCATACGCGATCCGGAGTTTGGCCGCATCCACAGCGGGGATCGCTGCACAGCCGGGATGGGACATTCCCATCGCTTCGGTCATGCAGGCCATGGTATTTGCTGTATATAATCCCTGGCAACTGCCGCACCCAGGCATTGCCGCGGCCTCCAGTTCGTGGAGTTCCTCTTCGCTCGTCTTGTGGGCAGCGACTTTTCCAACTCCCTCGAAGATATAGGTCAGGGAAAGTTCGCAGCCCTTGTAATGTCCGGGAAGCATGTTTCCTCCGGTGACGACAATCGCCGGAATATTGCATCGTGCCGCCGCCATAAGCATGCCGGGAACGATCTTGTCGCATGTACAGATGCAGACGAGAGCATCGAACCGGTGGGCCTGAATCATGAGTTCAACGGAATCCGCGATGTTTTCGCGTGAGGCTAGCGAGTACCTCATGCCTTCGTGTCCCATCGCAATACCGTCGCATATGCCTATCGTGTTAAACTCGAAAGCAACACCTCCGCCTGCCGCAACCCCCTCTCTTACGCGTTCGGCAACCATTCTGAGATGCCTGTGTCCCGGAACGATCGTGTTCCCGGAGTTTGCGATCCCGACAAAGGGTTTTTCATCTCTTGATCCGAAATCCCGAGTGAACGTATAAGAGACCGGTTCGGCGCTCTGGTGTATCCTGATTTCACATCATCGCTGCGCATCTGAATCACATAGATAAAGGTAATAGGCAATAATAAAACAAGCGGCCGAAAATCCCGGATTACGTAATAAGGATATTGTATGTAAAAAAGGGAAGCGGGCTGCTTATCTGTGATGAAGCCCCTCTTCAATCAGATTGTCCCAGAATATCTTTCCGAGAATCTTCAGATCGGTATATTTTCCGTCAAGATAAAACGCCATTTTTTTGGTTCCCTCCAGTTCGTATCCAAGTCGTTCATACAGACAGACGGCACGCGGATTCGTATCGGCGACCAGACACTCCATCCGGATAAATCCGCGTTTTTTAACCTCGTCTTCAAGATACAGTATCGCTTTCGTGCCGATACTCATCCCCCAGTAAGCCGGTTCGATATACAGAAAAAACGTCGCGCTGTGGGAGAGACGGGTCCCGTGCGGCTGGGAATAAAATCCTGCACCGCCGATTATCCGATCTTTGTAATGCATGCACCAGAGAGAGACGATCCCTGACTGGATGTAAGACCATAATGCCAGCGTTGCCTCCATCGAAACAGGCGGGATGGATTCGAAATGCTCTGCAATCTCGTGGATATTGCATAACTCGTTGATCCGCCCAAGTTCCGACTCCTGGACCGGGCAAAACCGAACCTGTGCGGAGATACTTTCAGCCATGAGCTAGTGTGGGAAGGCGGATACAATAAATTTATCGTGCGTGGAATTGAACGGGGAGGGTCATGTCGGGATCGTCCAATTCACCGTCATTCATACCATACATAAATCCGCTGTACGAGGTCGCCATAATTAAAGCCAACCAGAACCAATACTGTACCAGATGACTATAGTTGCATGCCTCGGAGTGGGCAGAATAGGCGGAGAAGTTGCATATGTTTCTGCCCTCAGAAAATTTGCCGACGAACAGGTCCTTTTTGATATCAGTGAACCCCTGCAGCATGCCCAAAAACTCGATATTATTCACGGGATGGATATCCCGGTATCCACGAACCCCGCCGATCTCAAAGATGCCGACTACTGTATATTTTCCGCCGGCTACTCGCGATCCCCGAACATAAAAACCCGCGCCGACCTTTTTGATAAAAATCTCCCGATCGCAAAGGAATCGGCCGAGCTCCTGAAAGGCTTCTCCGGCAAACTGATCGTCGTTACAAATCCGATGGACGTTTTTACCTGGTACTTTGCCAAAAAAAGCTGTCTTGACGAAACACAGGTCGTCGGATTCGGCGGGCTTCTCGACAGCAGAAGGTTCGCCGTGGCGCTCAAAGCTCTGGGAATAGAAGCCGAGTGTCAGGTCCTCGGTGAACACGGGGAACATCAGGTCCCGCTTTTTTCACCTCTGGGTATCGATATTCCCATTCCGGTAAGAGAAGAAATCCTGACCGGTCTTCGCGGCTCTTCGATGCCGGTGATTAAAGGCAAAGCCGGCACGGTTTTCGGCCCGGCCTATCACATCGTTTCCATGCTGGAAAAGATCGAGAAGGGGGGGAGAATCATCTGTTCCCTCCCGGCAAACGGTGCTTACGGGATAGACGGCTGTTCACTTGGACTGCCGGCCGTCGTAACGCGCTCCGGCGCAAAGATCGATGAAAGCTTGAAATTCGATCCCTGGGAAATGGAGAAACTCCTTGAGGCTTCGGATTTCCTACAGGGGCTTTGCAGGAGAGTATAGATGGAGATCGCCATCAATCAGGCTGAATACTCAAACGCTCCCGGCGGTCCAATCGTTCACATTTTTGGAAGAGAAGCGGACGGGACCCCTCATCAGCTGAAAGTCACCGGTTTTAGTCCCTACTTCTGGGTCCGTGAAAACGAAGCAGATAAACCTCACACGGAAAAGATTGACGTTACGCAGGACCGCGCGGTCTCCATCAAAGGAGAACCTCTTCGCCGGATTTATACGGAAAAACCCGGAGACGTCAGAAATATCAGAGACAACTATCACCATTTCGAAGCCGACATTCCGTTCGCAACCAGGTTTCTCATCGACACCGGCCTTACCGGCGGTGTCCGTGCCCCTTCGGACGAGTGTTCCTTCAACGAACTATCCCCGGCCGAGGTCATCTCCAGACCGCGGGTCTGCATGTGTGATATCGAATGTGATGACAGGAATGGATTTCCCGAACCGGAACGCGATCCGATCATCTGCATAACCTGTCATGACTCGTTCGATGATCGGTATACCACCTTCGTTCTGAATGGAAAAACCAAAGGAGGATACGAAAACGCCGAACCGCTTGCAAGCGGATGTTTTTCTAACTGTCATACGATCATTTCCTATGACACCGAACGCGATCTTTTTGCAGGTTTCATCGATTATATCCGGGAAAAGGACCCCGATATTCTCTCGGGCTGGAACTTCATCGAGTTCGATGCAGAATACATCCTCAAGCGTGCCGAGGCCCTTGGCTTCCGTGCCGAGGTCTTTGCCCGCATGCCCGGAATGACCGAGCGGAATGCAATGAGAGGGCGGGTCATCTTCGATCTTCTTGCCGCATACAAGAAGATGCAGGGAAGTCAGAAGGAGTCGTATCGTCTGGATGCCGTCGCCGAGGATGAACTCGGTGAGACCAAAGTGAGATACACCGGCACTCTTGGTGATCTCTGGAATAACGACCCCCTGAAGATGGTGGAGTACAACTTCAAGGATGTCGAACTGTGCGTTGGGATCAACAGAAAGAACAACATCATCGAGTTCTATCAGGAAGTCGCCAGATATGTGGGCTGTCCTTTGGACAAAACGCTGAACTCTTCGAATGTCATCGACATCTATATTCTCAGAAAAGCGTTCGGAAAATTTATCCTGCCGTCCAAAGGAAACGCCACCGGCGAGGAGTTTGAGGGAGCAACGGTCTTTGATCCAAGCAAAGGTGTTAGAGAGAACGTCATCGTTTTGGATCTGAAATCACTTTATCCGATGGCGATGATGACGTTGAATGCTTCTCCAGAGACGAAGTCTTCAACAGGCGAGATACATGCTCCAAACGGGATCAGGTTCAAAAAATCCCCGGATGGTCTTACCCGGTCGATCATCAGCGAACTGATGGCCGAACGCGACGAACGGAAAAAACTCAGAAACAGTTTTCCGTTCGGATCGGATGAGTATACTCTGTACGATATGCAGCAGAATGTGCTGAAGGTAATCATGAACACGTATTACGGGGTCTCGGGCTTTTCCAGATTCAGATTGTACGACAGGGACATTGGAGCCGCCGTAACGTCGGTCGGCCGTGCGATCATCCAGCACACGAAACTCGTTATCACCAGACGCGGATACGAAGTGATCTACGGTGATACGGATTCGTGTTTTATACAGATTCCACCCGCCTCTCTTGAAGAAACGATGAAGATCGCCCGCGAAATCGAGGAGGAGCTCAACGCAAGCTACCTGTCGTTTGCACAGGAGACACTTGGCGCGGATATGAACTTCTTCTCGATCAAGTTCGAGAAGATCTACCGGAGATTTTTCCAGGGCGGCGCAAAGAAGCGGTATGCAGGACATCTGATCTGGAAAGAGGGACAGGATGTCGATAAGATCGATATAACCGGGTTTGAAATGAAGAGATCCGACTCGGCACAGATCACACGCGAAGTACAGGAGCGTGTCCTGGAGATGATCCTGAAAGGAAACGGCAGGGAAGAGGTGAAGAAGTATCTCCCGGAGGTGTTGAACTTCTATCGTACGGGGAAGTGTCCGCTTGAAAAAGCCGGCATTCCGAGCGGTATAAACAAATCTCTTGCCGATTATGCTCATCTGGATTCGCATGGGCGGGGAGCCATCTACTCAAATACGTATCTTGGAACCGACTTCAAACGCGGCAGCAAGCCCAAGCGGCTTTACATTAAGCGGACGAATATGCCCGAAAAATATCCGGATACGGATGTACTCTGCTTTGAGTATCCTGATCAGGTTCCGGCGGGAGCGTTCGAGATCGACTGGGAAACGATGCTCGAAAAAACGATCCAGGCACCGCTGAACCGGATATTCGATGCTCTTGGCTGGGACTGGGATGAGTTTGACCCGACCAAGTCACGAAAAACAACGCTGGATATGTTCTTCTAACGAGAGAACACAGGATATAGCGGCATGCAGGCAAATGCGTCTTCATAAGACCCGATGCATACCGCTTTGCTGCCAAATATTCCCAAAACTACTATTTTCTGAATAATAGACTTTTTTGAAAAAAGTATCATAAATTGAGAGCTTTGGCAAAAAGCCTTAGTTCTCAACAATTACCCGGACCGGAGTCGGGAGTTTGTATCCGCTGTGAAGGAGTGCATCCTTTGCCTGATCGACATACTGCGGGGTTGTCCAGACGGTAAAAACACGCTGTCTTGGTGCAACACGGGCTGCAGTTCCGACTGCTTTACCGAATGCAAGTCTCATACCCTCGGAAACACGGTCTGCACCGGCTCCGGTTGCCTGCTTGTGTTCACGAAGAACGTGGTGCGGGTATGCTCTGATCTTTAAGTGGAAGTTGTTTCTTCCGACGGTCTTCATAAGACGTCTGTTCATATTGATACGTGCAGCTTCCATTGCCGTGTGACGGATCTGGCATGCTTCAAGTGCTTCAAGATGGATGGCGAACGGGAAATCCTCCGAGAGGTTACCCATATCAAACTGTACAACCTTAAGACCCGGCACACCGCCCATGTATTCACGGCGGCAGTAGGCCTTTTTGGCAAGGTTGCGATACATTCGTGCTGGCTTTCTTACCATTTTTAATTACTCCTAGCTCTCTTAAATGTGCAAATCAGGTTGGTTGGAAACCATATTAAAGGTTCTTATTCTCCCCCTCTAATTTCTCGATTTCTGCGAGAACATCTTTTCTAAGTTTGGCAAACTCAATACTTGTTCTATCACGCGGTCTTGGCAAAGGATTCGGATATATTTCGTAAATTCTTCCGGGACGCGGGGTGAGAATCACAATTTTATCCGAAAGATAGACTGCCTCGTCAACACTGTGTGTAACGAAAAGAATCGTTTTTTTCGTTTCTTCCCAGATCTGAAGCAGCTCACGCTGCATTTTATTCCGGGTCTGCGCATCGAGCGCGCCAAAGGGTTCATCCATCTGCATGACTGCCGGATCAGTAGCCAAGGCACGAGCGACTGCGGCCCGCTGACGCATCCCGCCGGATAATTCGTACGGGTAATTATCGCCGAATCCGGTCAGACCAACCAGAGCAAGACGCCTGTTGACTTCGGCGATTCGCTCCTCTTTGGGAACGCCGATCATCTCCAAACCAAAACCCACATTTTCCGCGACGGTGCGCCACGGATAATGCGAGTATTCCTGGAACACCATCGTCATCTTCGGCGACGGCCCGTCCACGATTTTTCCATCGATGGAGATGGTCCCGCTTGTTGGAGCATCAAGACCCCCGATCATCCGGAGAAGGGTGGTCTTCCCGCATCCCGATGGCCCAAGGAGGCAGACGAACTGCCCGTCGTGAACCTCAAGATTGACATGTTCCAGAGCGGTAACGTCACCTTTCCGGGATGAAAATGTTTTTTTAGCATCTTCCACTTTTACCCATACTTTATCCCAGTCTGTCATTTGTCAAGCACCTCCCAGGCAAACTTCTTCCGCAGAACATACTGGAAGAACTGATCCATGGCAATGCCGATGATGCCTATGGCAATCATGCCGGCAATAACCATCTGAACCTGCCCCCAGTTATAGGTGTACATGATGAGATATCCAAGACCCGAGACGGTTCCTGGCATCATTTCCGCAGCGACAACGCTCATCCATGCAATGCCGAAACCGACACGAAGACCGTTCCATATTGCAGGGCCCGCGGCCGGAACAATGACCTTGGTGATAATCTGGCGTTCATTTGCCTGATAAATCTTCGCAGTTTCAACCCAGCTTTTCTTCACCCTTTTCACACCGTCAATAGTATTGACAAGAATCGGGAATATGCAGCCGATCACAATAATAAACAGGATCGGCGTAAGACCCAGACCAAACCAGGCCAGGGACAAAGGCACCCAGGCCATTGGGGGGATCGGGCGCAGGATCTGGATAAGACTGTCCGAGAACTGTTCAAGAACAGGATACCGCCCAAGAATGATTCCCAGAGGAACGGCGATTACACAGGCAATGATGAAACCAAGGGTCACCCGGTAAATACTGACCCAGCTGTTTTCCACAAGACTCCCGCAGCCGTAAAGATCGGCAAACGGTGTTGTAAACACGGCGAGAACGGTTTCCACCCGAGGAAGGATGTATGCATTGTTCATCAAAACTGCTGCAACTTCCCACACTACAAGGACAAGTGCCGGAAGTATCAGCTTAATGTACCATTTCATGATCTTTGGAGCTCACCATCCTTGTTTATGTATGTAGATTTTGCAGGATATCAAATGTGTTACTTGTTTTAGATCAGGATGAAGCATCTGCCCTGCAAGTAAAATACATGAGATATACAAAGAAACGCAAAAAATGTGAGTTGGTCTACGCGGATTTCACCACGTATTTGATACCTGCAGATTCAAGAGCTGCTTTCAGCTCGACATCCTGGATAGAGCCGAGCTGAGGGTCACCGAGAACCACATTGTTGCCTTCAGCACTGCGGGTCTTGACCCTGGCAACAAACCCATCCCAGTCGTTTGCCGGAGAAGAGATAGAAGCAACAAGGCCGGATCCCTCTAGTTGAATCGGTGAGAGGATCTTGAGACTCATATCACCGGTACTCTTATCAACCGCGCTGATGAATGGCGGCGTGCCGGCAAGTGCGTACTGAATGGCGTTCTGCTGGAGAAGGGTCATCAGCTGAGGTCCGCCGGTTCCTTCGACGAGTTTAACATCGGCGATCTTCTGACCGTTGATGTAAAGTTCTGCATCGGTGATTTTTCCGGTCTTTTCAGTGACGGGTTTCAGATAGCAGTTATAGGTATCCTTGAAGTACTCCCAGTCCTTCAGGAGAACGAACAGGGGTGCGTGGTGATCGCTTGGCAGATACCCGATCGAGATGGTCGAGGTAGCCTCGGGCGTGATGAATGTTCCGCTCTCGATCTGGGCAACTGCTGAATCATACGGACCAAAGTCGTAAAGGAGCGCTGCAGACTCATCCTTGGATGTCGTTGCGAGTTTAGCAGTAACGAGACCAAGTTCACGCTGGGAGAGGATGAACGCCTCATTGCTGTCCATCCTGGATTCGGTAACTTCACTTGAGAACTTAATCGTCGGGATCGAGGTCTTCATCACATCGATTGAACTGACGGTCACATTACCATAGGTCATGTTCTGGCTGGAAAAGAGCCAGTCGGCAGTTAATACAGCAGCGTTGTCCGGGTTGTCATTGATATACTTGTTTCCAAGAATCATCAGAGTCGAAAGACTTGCGGCGATATCAGAGTCCTCCAGAGCTTTGGAGTTGGCGCCAAAAACGCAGCAGGTGTGGTTTGTCCACGTTCCTTTCGGCGGGAGATCCTGACTGTAGGAGATTACTTTTCCGATGTCACCTTCTAATGCGACGGCAATGAAAGGCTGCCAGTTGATGTATCCATCTATCTGACCGGTTGCGAGAAGACCGGGCATGGTTCCTGCTCCGGTATAGAGAATCTCCACGGTAGCGTTATCACTTCCCGTATCGGTACATCCTGCGGTAAAAACTACCATGACACACACAAGAAGTGCCATCAAAAACATAATCAGCTTTTTCTGCATGAATATATGTTGGCGTATCTTCATAATCAATTAACCGCAATGTAAAAGATAATTCAATCCAAAAAATATCCAATACATGTTTTGAAACAACTTAATGTATATTTTTACGCTAGTAAAGCACAAGTTTTGTATCCGGCATATGGTCCGTACATCCATCATGAAAACCCTGCTTTTAATGAGGTGTAGAGACAACATAGTATGAACAAATGAGAATATTAATACTTGGTGCCGGGGCAGTTGGACTGTCAGTCGCCGCAAAATTATCGAGATCTGCTGAAGTTTTTGCAGTATGCAGGGAGAGATGCAGCACATCCATTGAAAAGGATGGGTTTTTTCTAACCGGGATCTGGGGGACGGAAACATTCCGGTTTCCCTGCGGAGTAACTCCCCCTGATGGTGTCTGGGATTATATCATAATATCCACCAAGGTTGCCGCCACACGGGAAATCTGCGAGAAGTATAATCATCTGTTCGGTGAAGCCGAGGTCGTGAGTCTCCAAAACGGGATCGGAAATGAAGAGATCATTGCCCAATATACTGATCATGTACTTGGCGCAATGATCATAACCGGCTTTGAATGGAAAGCAGACAATGCAGTTTTTGTATCCGTTGACGGCGGGGCCACAGTCTTTGGAAGATACACTGGAGGGAGTGATCGAAAAGCTGAGATCCTTGCTGAACTCTTCACCAAATCAGGCATGCGGGCAAACGCCACCGACAATATCAAAGGGACCATCTGGTCAAAGGCATTGTACAGCTGTTCGCTCAATCCCCTTGGCGCGATCATGGAATGCCCATACGGAGAACTTCTCAAGGGACCAGCCTGGAACATAATCACTCAGATTGTTCACGAAGCCTTTGAGGTCGCGCGCGCAGAAAATGTCGTACTGGCACAAAAGACTGCGGATGAATATCTTACATTCCTGAAGACGGCGAAAATTCCACCAACGGCCGCGCATTTCTCCTCAATGTATCAGGACATTGCAGCCGGGCGCAAAACCGAGGTTGATTATATCAACGGGGCGATAGTGTCACTGGGAGGAAAACACGACATCCCAACCCCGGTGAATGAAACGATCGTCAATTTGGCACATTTCAAAGAGGAACTCTCATGCCGGTAAAGCGTTCTGCAATGATTCTCGCAGGAGGAGAAGCACGGCGAGTTAATGGACGCGAAAAGTATTTTTTTTCATATCAGGGATGTTCCTTTAGCTCGCGGCTTGTGATGACCTTCGAAGGGCTCGTTGATGAAATCGTCATCGTGGCAAAAAATGAGAAGCAAACCGAACATTTTGCCGGCCTCCCGGAACTCGTCAGATGTACGTGGGATAAAAAATCCGGGCTCGGTCCTATCGGAGGGATCGCGGCAGGTCTGGATGAGATTCAGGGCGAACTGGTGTTCATCTCGGCCTGTGATATGCCCACGATCCACAAAACGATCGTACAATATCTTTTTGAACATATCGGAGAGTATGATGCCATCATTCCTGAATGGGAAAACACGGACCTTGAACCGCTCCATGCAGTCTATCGGGTATCGGCACTGAGAAACTACGTTGCAGAACATGAATCCATGTCACTCCGTGACATGGTGAATACCTTGAATACAAAACGAATCCCGCCCGAGGTGTTTCGAACGATCGATCCTGACCTTGAAAGTTTCAGGAATGTAAATACGCTTGAGGAACTGCTCGCCATGGGTCCTGAAGCAGCATATCAGGAAAAACATCCTGAAATGTAAAACAGTTTCAATTTTCGGCGAAGAAAGCCGCCGGATACTCTATCTCTAAAAATGAGATGAGATTATAACTCATCCTCTTCAGATTCTTCTTCCTCTTCCTGTTTGAGTTCGACATTGGCGATATCAAACTGGCGGAAAGCAAGTTTCTTTGCTTTGATGATGTTTCTGCCTTCTTTTCCAATTGCAAGACCGCGATCGGTATCTGCAACCTCGATGTAGGCAACTTCGGTGTTTTCCACTTCATCTTCTTCGAAGGTGACGGTCTGGACGTGGACTGGAAGGAAGCAGTTTCTGATAAACTGAACCTTGTCCGGGTTGTATTCAACGACCTCGACCTTCTTACCGAAAGCGTCAGATGCCTTCTTGATGCTGGCACCTTTCTTTCCGATTGCAAGTCCCATCTCTCCGGGGTTGATGACGAAGAGAATCCGGCCGAATTTATCATCGACAACACAGTCTCTTGCGCCTGCACCGGTGAGATTCTCAAACAGGGCAATCATACGCATGGCGTCTTCGGAAATAGTTATCTCACTCATATTTATTCACTCTTAAGGGAGAGGATATCAGACTCGCCAGCGTTGACGATCGCAAGGACGCTGATCATGTGATCTCTACCACATTCTTTTCCAAGCTGACGGGAACTGCCGTCAAACTCATAAAGAGGGACTTTTTCGTTTGCAGCAAGGAATGCACGGATCTTTGCCGGAGCATTCTTGGCGATGATGACGAGTTCTGCTTTGTTCTCAGCAACGATTTTCTCAACAGAGTTCTGGCCGAGGGTTACCTCGCCGGTTTTCATTGCTCTTCTTAAAGATAAGTTGAAATCCATGTTTATTCACCTTTTTGAGGTTCACTGCACTCTGGACAAGACTCAGGGGAGGTGAGTCCCAGCAAGTATTCTTGTCCTTCCCGCAGACCTCCGGCTTCACAGAAGACCGGGTAGTTTCTTCAGGAATATCCTTGAAAACTCTGTACATATACGTGCTTACAAATAATGAAGGTATCCTCACTGGCACCATAAAGAAGAGAGATTAAAAAAAGAGATGATCAGTCTCTTCCGTAGAAGCCGTGAGCGGAATCCCTTCTGGGGGAACTCGATCCGCTGCTTCCGCGGCTGAAACTTCTTCGGTCGCTGCTTCCGGAATTCCCGTAGCTGCGGCGTTCACCGCTGCCGGAAGAACCCCCATTTCGGTATCCGGAGGACCCTCCGCGCCTGTCCCCGCCTTTGTCCCGATCCCGCTCGTGTTCCTCTTCTTCAGGAGTACGCGGTGCTGCGATGGAAATCTCAAGTTCCTGACCGCGAATGGTCTTGGAACCCATGACTTCGGCAACGAGATTTGCATGCTCTAAGGGGACATCGACATAGGAGTAGTTATTGTAAAGATCGATTCTTCCAATTGAAGATCCGGGAATGTCGCACTCGCCTGCAAAGGCGCCGACGATATCCTTCGGACGGATCTGCTGGTTCTTTCCAAGCGAAATTCGGAATCTGACCATGCCAGGCTCGGCACCGCTGTTCTCAACGGTCCCGGGCGTGAACGTCTCCGAGATCGAGGGGGATGGCTGGAGAGGCTTAATCTCTTCACTCTGAGCGGCGTTTTTACCGCTGTCAAGATGCATCTTGAGAAGAGCTGCAGCAACCTGAATACTCGTCACTTCGGCGGCAGACTCGGAGTCGGCCTCGGTCTCTGTTTCAAGAAGCTGCTCGACAAGGGGCAGATAAAGCTCGAGATTTCCTGCAGCCATGATGTCCCGGACCTTGTCCAGGAAGATCTGCTGCTTCATCTCGGCAACATCATCAAGCGTCGGTAGGGGGGTCTTGGCGATCTGAATCTTTGCATACCGCTGGATATCCCTGAGTTTGTAGATCTCACGCGGAGCAACAAACGTCACGGACTTTCCGGTCCTGCCGGCACGGGCTGTTCTGCCGATACGGTGAACATAATACTCGACATCCTGAGGAACATCATAATTGAATACGATATCCACATCATCGACATCGATACCGCGGGCTGCAACATCCGTTGCAATCAGAACGTCGATAGACCCTGCCCGGAAGCGTGCCATGACACAGTCCCGCTGCTGCTGCTTCATATCTCCATGGAGAGCTTCCACAAAGTATCCGCGCGCCTGCATCCGGCTCATTAAATCATCCACCGTTCTCTTCGTGTTACAGAACACGAGTGCAAGTTCGGGGTTGTTCATATCAAGAGTACGGCAGAGTGCTTCGAGTTTGTCGCGTTCTCTGACCTCGATATACGTCTGTTCGATCTGTGGGACCGTAAGTTCCCTGCGGGTGATCTTCAGGAACTGAGGATCATGCTGGAATCTGCGGGTAATGTCCAGAATCGGCTGCGGCATAGTTGCCGAAAACAGAATCGTCTGCCGGTTTTTGGGTGTGTCGCGGAAAATATCCTCGATATCATCACGGAATCCCATGTCGAGCATCTGATCAGCCTCGTCCAGAATGAACATGCTGACAGAGTCAAGGTGAAGGGTCCCGCGTTTAATATGATCAATGACACGACCCGGGGTTCCGATGATAACCTGCACCGTGCCTTTAAGTGCACGAAGCTGGCGTTCAATCGGCTGTCCGCCGTAAATTGGGACCACGTTCAGTCCTTTTTTATATTTCATCAGCCGGGAAAATTCCTCGGCGGTCTGTATTGCAAGTTCCCTTGTTGGCGACAGGACAAGTGCCTGTACATTTTTGTTATCTGGATCAAGCCGTTCAATAATTGGAATCCCAAACGCTGCCGTTTTTCCCGTTCCCGTCTGAGCCTGCCCCGTTACATCTTTCCCATCAAGAATCTGTGGTATTGCCATTGCCTGAATAGGTGTCGGCTCCTCAAATCCCATGTCGCCTATCGCCTGAAGTAGTTCTTCAGAGATAGCGAACTCCGCGAATGTTTTAGTTTCCTCCATTCTTCGTACATATGCGTGTTATGAGGTTATAGAATGGTGGGTGCTGGATGTACAGAACGAATGTAACTATCATAATGCATGAGATGCAAATATTCTCCAAGAATGGCACGGGTATTTATTGCAGTTGAACCTGCAAAGGAGATAAGAGATAGGCTGGAGATGGTCGGGATGTCGCTTCGCGGGTCGGGGGCACGACTGACTCTGCCGAAATCGGATCAAATGCATATAACCCTGAAGTTTCTTGGAGAGATTCCTGAGACAAAAATCCCGAAAATCGCGGGAGCTCTGGAAAAAGTGAAGAGCGCCCCGTTCCAGCTGCAGGCAGCACGTGTCAGTAAGTTTGGACGGCTGGTCATCAAAGCTGAAGTTACCGATCAGGGATGCTGTGCGGATATTGCAAGGCAAATCGACGAATATCTGCTCCCGCTTGGGTTTCCCAAAGAAGCACGCCCGTTCTCCCCCCATATCACTCTTGCCCGGATCAAAGAGTACGCACCGGATCTCCAGGAAAAAACGGATGCGCTGAGCAATGCTGAGTTTGGTACATGTATGATCGAAGAAATCCTCCTAAAACAGAGCACATTAACCCCGCGGGGATCCATATATACAACACTTGCCCGGGTGAAGTTATGAGAGATCCAATTGAGGAGGAAGTATTACAAAATATCCGGCCCACGGAAGAGGAGCGGCGCGAAGTTTTTGAGATGGGACAAAAACTCATCGAAACGGTGAGGGAGACCGCCGGCGTTCCGGCCATGATGACTGGATCCGTGGCCCGCGGAACATGGGTGCGGGGCGACAAAGATATAGATATTTTCATGCTGTTTCCCCCGACACTGTCAAGGGAAGAGCTTCAGGAAAAAGGACTTGCCGCAGCATACGGCGTGGTAGATAAATTCAAAGGTTCATCCGAGGAGAAATATGCAGAACACCCCTACCTGGATGCCGTCATCGAAGGATTCGACGTGGATCTGGTCCCCTGTTATCATGTTGAATCCACCGCCGAGATGAAATGCGCCGTTGACCGGACCCCATTCCACACACGATATCTGCTTGACCGAATAGGCGGCCTTCAGGAAGATGTACTCCTTATGAAACAGTTTGCAAAAGGAGGAGGAGTATACGGATCTGATCATATGACAGGGGGGTTCTCCGGATACCTCTGCGAACTGCTTGTCCTTGCATACGGGGGATTCAACGCTCTGCTTCAGGCAGCAGCAAAATTCCGCTACGGAGAAGTCATCGATATCGAGGAGTTCTATCCAGACAAAAAAACGATTCGAAAACTCTTCTCCGAACCATTAATCGTCATTGACCCGACCGATAAAACCAGAAACGTAGCGGCGGCACTGACCCCCACACGGTTCTCCGAATTCATGGAACTCGCCCGAAACTACTGTGCAAGACCCGATTCCTGCTACTTCATTCCAGATTCCCCCACCTCGATTTCAAAGGAGGAGTTCGCAGCAGCGCTGGAGAAAAGAAAGACAGCAATGCTGGCATTGTCATTCAAAACACCCGCATATGTCCCCGACACCGTCGTTCCTCAGTTGAGAAAAACGATGGAATCCATCAGAAATCAGCTGACCGCCGAAGACTTCCACGTTCATCGGGCGGAAGTGGCCATGGGAGCAGATCACTGCCTTATCCTCTTCGAACTGCTGGTTGCCGACCTGCCGGCGATCACGCTTCGAAACGGACCCCCGGTTTGGGTACACGACAACGCGGACAAGTTCGTGGACAAGTATCTTCGGGAAAATCCCTTTGCCGGACCTTGGATCGGTGAAGACCGGTATTATACCGAGGTTGAACGCAGATACACGCATGCATCCGAGCTTCTGGCGGATAAGCAGACGATCCTTGCAGGATCGATTGGAAAACACGTCAGAATATCGATGGAGGAAGGATACACAATACTCAAAGGCCTTGAGATCTGGTCACCTGAATTCACCTTCTTCCTGTCGGCATACTTTGCAAAAAGCTCCCATGCGGTCAGAAAACTCCGGGTACTTGAACAACGATGACGCTATCCGAGATTCTAAGAGAACATTCATCGGCCCTGGTAGCTCTCTCCGGCGGAACCGACAGTATGACCCTTCTTGCGGCATTCGTTAAAGAGGGGCTTCCGGTCTGTGCAGCCACCATCAGATCAGAGTTCACTCCTCCAGACGAAGCCACGAGAGCGGAGCATTTCGCCCGCAGACTCGGGGTAAACTGGAGGGTCATTGATGTGTCGGTTTTATCCGAGGAACGTCTGCAGTTCAACCCTCCGGACCGGTGCTATATCTGCAAAAAACTCATCATGACCAAAATACTCGAAGCTGCCGACGGAAAAACAGTCTGCGACGGAACCCACGCAGATGATGCGGCAGAAGAACGTCCGGGAAGAAAAGCTCTCACGGAACTTGGGATCGTCAGTCCGTTTACGTTGGCAGGTATCGGAAAAAAAGAGATTATATCATTGGCGAAGGAACTTGGCGTTCCGGTAATCCCCTCATCTTCGTGTCTCGCCACGCGGATACCATTCGGCGAAGAGATCACCGAAGACAGCCTGAAAAAAATCGCAGAAGCCGAGTCGTTTCTGCGGGAAAAAGGAATCACGGGGATGCTTCGGGTACGTCTTTCATCAGGGCGTGCCGTCATCGAAACCGAAAATAATGAGAAGGCCCGCGCAGAATTATACGCAGATGATCTGAAAACCATCGGGTTTTCCACAATAGCATTTAGAGAATATAAAACAGGAGGAGGAAACTCATGGAACAGAATCGAGCAGTAATGGTTAGGATCGGGGAACTCTGGCTCAAAAGCGAACCGGTGAAAAAACAGTTCATGCTCGCGCTAACGCGGAATATCAAAGCCGCTCTGGATACGCAGGAGATCCCATATACGTTAGAGGAATACCGGGGAAGACTGCTGATCTTCGGCGATGCCGCAAAAATCGCACCGGTCGTTTCAAGAATATTTGGGATCGTTGACGTCAGTATCTGCGAGACCACCACAAACCGTCCCGAAGACATGGCAAAAACCGCCCTGAAGTTTGCAGAGACAAAACTCAAGAGCGGCATGCGCTTTGCGGTCAGAGCACGACGCCAGCATGTGAGCGGATTTACAAGCCAGCAGCTTGCCGGCATGATTGCCGACACAATTTGGGAAAAGATCCCGGATTTCGTGGTCGATCTCGATAACCCGGAGTATGAGATTTTTGTCGAGGCACGCGAATACGGCGGGATCGTGTATGACGAACGGATCGCGGGACAGGGCGGACTTCCTCTCGGGACAGCCGGCCGGGCAGTAGCTCTTCTTTCCGCAGGCATCGATTCTCCCGTCGCCGCCTGGCTGATGATGCGAAGAGGCGTGGTCATTTCCGGCGTATTTATGGACGGAGGAAGATGGGCTGGGTCTGCCACGCGATATCTCGCCATGGATAATGTCAGAATCCTTTCCACATGGTGTCCCGGGCGGGGCCTTCCGCTCTGGATCGTAAACCTTGAACCGTTCTTTGATGCGATGACAAACACCTGCGACCTGCATTACACCTGTCTTTTCTGTAAGAGATTCATGATGCGGGTGGCCGAAGAGGTGGCAAAGCAGAACAAAATGGAGGGCATTGTCTCAGGAGAAAATCTCGGTCAGGTAGCGTCTCAGACATTACAGAATATGGGCGTGATTACCGAATCGGTGAAACTACCCGTCCTGCGCCCTCTCCTAACCTATGATAAAGAGGAAATCGTAGCAATTTCCCGGAATATCGGCACCTATCACGAAAGTCCGGGTGATACCGGATGCCTCGCGGTCCCGAAAAAACCGGCGACCCGTTCCACACAGGACCTGATCGACACTGAAGAAGAAAAGCTGGACATGAACGATCTTATCCGGCAGGCTGTCCTGTCGGCCGAACTCTGGATCGCAAAAGACGGAGAGATTTTTCAAAAAGTACTTTGTGCGTAATCAGACTGAAACGCTGATCGGCAACACACAATCTATTTTTACCTCAACAACCTATATCATAAGGTCTGGAGCCGAGATAGTCTAGTCCGGAAAGGCGGTGGCCTTGAAAGCCTCTGGTAGGAATACCTCGGGAGTTCAAATCTCCCTCTCGGCGCCATTTTGAGCCGGTCTCTTTTCGCTTTCTTTATCACTCATATCAACCAATATACTTTCATATGTGTATTGCAGTTCCTGCAGAAATTCTAGAAATCCGCGACGGAAATGTCGCACTCGTTGATTACGGTGAACTCCAGCAGGAGGTCCGCATCGATCTGGTTGACGTAAAAGTAGGCGAGTTCGTTCTTGTACATGTAGGATTTGCCATCCAGCGGCTTTCGCGCGAAGAGGGACTGGAAACGCGGGAACTGTTTAAAGAAGTCTACAAAGCGATGGAAGAATCGGACCATGCATGAATCCGGCATCGCCTACGATGTATACGTGACTTCAAAACGGGCGGCCGAAGAGAATCACGCAAAACTGGTGAAGACCATTTATGTGGATGTCGGATCCATGGCAATGGTAAACCCTGATCAGGTGGAGTTCATGTTCCGGACTTTTATCACCGACGACCCGATGTTTGCGGAGACAAAACTCGTTTTTAATACCATCCTTCCTATTGCCGAGTGTACATGCGGATACAAGGGGCCGGAGATCTTTGTCTGTCCCAACTGCGCCAAACTGCCCCATATGATCCTGGGTAGAGAGATCTTGGTGAAAAATCTTGAAATCGAAACAGGTGAATCAGAATGAAAAAGGATACCAAAGTAAATATGATGCACGGTGCCGGCGGAGAGGTTATGGGAGAACTTCTTCAGACGCTCACAGCATTCAAAAACAATAATGCAGGCGGAATAGGACTTGAATCACTCGATGACGGATCGACCTTCACCGTCGGCGGAAAAACCGTCGTTTTAACGACCGACTCACACGTGGTCAAGCCGATCTTTTTCCCCGGAGGGAACATCGGCAGGGTCGCGGTCTCAGGAACGGTCAATGATCTTGCCGTGATGGGTGCACGGCCGATCGCACTGACCTGCGCAATGGTCATTGAAGAAGGATTCCCCATCACTGATCTCGAAAAAATCGTTGCTTCGATGGATGATGCCCTAGGCGAAGTCGGCGCTTCGATCATCACCGGAGACACGAAAGTTGTAGAGAAGGGAAGTCTGGACGGGATCGTGATCAATACGGCAGGGGTCGGCGTTATCGAGGACGAAGGGTTCCTGATTCGTGACAAAAATCTCTCGGTTGGTGATAAGATCATTGTATCCGGTATGCTCGGCGATCACGGACTCGCCATCGTTTCCTTTAGAGAAGGTTTCGATCTTGGCGATCAGCTGAAGTCCGATGTTGCTCCGCTTTGGACGATGATTGATGCGGCGATGAAGGCGGCCGGCACTGATAATATTCACGCAATGAAGGATCCGACCCGTGGAGGTTTTGCGGCGTGTATCAACGAGATGGCGCGCAAAGCCGGAGTAAAAGTCGTAGTACAAGAAGAGACAGTTCCCATCAGGGAAAGCGTTGCCTCAGCTGGATCCCTTCTCGGGATTGACCCGCTGCAGGTCGCAAACGAAGGGAAATGCGTGATGGGCGTTGCTCCCGAAGCGGCAGACCGCGTGCTTGCCGCCCTGAAAAAACACCCCTACGGGAAAAATGCTGCGATCATCGGCGAAGTGGTCGAAGGGTCAGGCGTCGTCATGCAGACGCGAATCGGCGGCGAACGGTTTATCGAACCGCCGCTTGGTGATCCGGTTCCGAGAGTTTGCTGAAATATGTCTGAGCTGGTTCTTTCAAATGCACAGATGCCTGACGGAAGGATCGCAGACATCTCTATAGATCAGGGGATCATCACCCACATTGGAAGCTCCGGAGATGCAGAGAGAGTTATTAACTGCAGAAACAGGCTCTGTATACCTGCCGCTACTGACATGCATGTCCATATGCGTGACGGGCCTCAAGCGGCAAAAGAGACCTGGAAAACGGGTACACAGGCGGCGGCGGCAGGAGGGGTAGCTATGGTCATTGACCAGCCAAACACCATCCCCCCGATTGAAACCGTAGAAAACTTTCAGAAGAGAGCCGGTCTGGCCATCAAGGAATCCTTCTGTCACTTCGGCATCAACGGGTCGGCTACCGAACATGCAGATATCCCGGGCCTCGCAGAAGCTGGAGTTCTTGCGTTTGGCGAGATGTTTGCAGCTCCATCAAGTTACGGCAGCGCCCTCACGGTTGAGGAAATCCGGAATTCACTGAAAACCATCGCTGATCAGAACATGCTGGTGACCGTACATGCGGAAGAAGTTATTCCCGGAGAGATTCATTCCCTTGCCGAGCATTCCCGTTCACGTCCGATATCCGGAGAGAGAGAAACTATCCGGCTAGTGCAGGATCTCGCTCCGGCAAATGCAAAACTGCACATCTGTCATGTCAGCGGCGCCGAAGCATTCGAAGCAATCAAAGGCAGTTTCGAAGTCGCGCCCCATCATCTTTTTTTGTCCTATGAAGATACGGATCCGGAAAATACCTTCTGGAAAATGAATCCGCCGCTCCGTTCAAAAAAGGAGCGACTGCATCTCACCCAAAACTTCGCGAAAATCCCCGTGATTGCCTCCGACCATGCCCCGCATACAATTCTGGAGAAGTCGCAGCCATTCTCCGCCGCAGCACCGTCGGGAGTCCCGGGTGTTGAAACGATGCTTCCTCTCCTGATGAATGCCGTAACAGAGCGAACAGTCACATTGGATGATGTAATTAGGAAGACCGTAACGAATCCGTGTCGAATACTCGGCATACCAGTTCCCTTGCTTACTCCGGGCAGCCGGGCAGATCTTGCCGTATATGCCGATATCCCGACAAAGATAACAGGCGAATCTCTGCACAGTAAATGCGGGTGGACCCCGTATGAAGGAATGCCCGGACTTTTCCCGGTGACGACCGTGATCGGCGGGATCCCTGCCTGGCATGACGGGGAGTTCACCTTCGGCGGCGGACATATGTGGAAAAATACCCAAACGGAACAACTTCGCCGAAAAGAGTAATAAGCTTCAGGACAAACAAAATATTCGTGCCGAAAATACCAGACATGTTTTAGGCCCCAGTACGATCAATACGCGATCGCGTGAAATGAGTTTCGGGACAACAGAACATGCCACAGGCGCCTCCTGCCAGGTCAAAGATCCGCGAGTACATGCAACAGCATACGATGAACGGGCTCGGTTAATGGCAGGGGACACATATCTTTTCAGTCATGGATCGACGTTTGTCAGAAAAAAGCGACAATGGTATCTCTCCCGCTATTGCCACACTGCTCATTATTGCCCTAACCCTAATTCTTTGTGCTATTCTTGCCGCTTGCCTAATGCATTACAGCTATACCTCGTTAGTACCCTCCTCATCAAACCCACCTGAGATTCTAGCAATCGAATCGGTGAAACACTACAATAATAATGGACAACTCACCTATGCAAGCAATGTAACATTGCGAAACATCGGAACAGAACCTCTATGGAATTCCAATTACTCTGCTGAAGTTTACATCGATGATACAAAGCAGTTTGTAATCATAAATACACTAAAAGCTGACGAATTTATCCCAACACATCATTATGGGATTAAAAACCTCTTCGGAAGTGGACCAACGGGATACGAATGGGAACCAGGAAACACTGGAGTTCTTGATCTTGAAGATGGAACGATCCAGCCAGGCTTCACGCTCAGGATCGACATCATTAGAAAAGAGGACGGAGAGGTTATCTCGCGATCGATATACCAAGTTGAATAAAAGATGAGAATATCTATCAACCCATTTTTTAACGCGAATCATGATTTAAGGAAGATTGGCTACATCCCTACCCCCTCACCCCCCCAAAAAAAGAAAAATACCCATTATTCCTTGACGTTTTTTTTTATTTACACTCTGTTTTGAATCGTTTTCACCTGATAGATATTATAACAAAATGCAGCCAGCATATTTTTCACTCGTACTCTTTGCAGCGTTGTTACCTTCAC